>NZ_BAAHYI010000003.1:0-294819 GCF_054657635.1 Halanaerobaculum tunisiense | reverse complement strand
TTTTTGCGGAGTATATAATTTGTAATATTTGAAATAATAACAATTAGATTTAAAGTAGTAATTTTAGCTGTAGAAAGGAAGAGAGTATGTTAAAATTATTGCTACTGATCAGTTTTGGCTTGTTAACTTTGTTATATTTACTACCTATTAAATTAGAGATTGATTTTAAGCGCCAAAATGAGAAGGATAATTGTCGCATTGAACTTGATAGTTTATTATTCAGTCATAAATTAGAATTATCTTATCTTCAGTTACAAAGTATTTTATACCCTTTCTTTGTTATTAAAGGTCAGTTGCGAGGTTTGCTAGATCGAGAGTTATTAATGGCTGAGGAATTAGAAAAGGATGAACTAGAGAAAATAATTAATTATCTGGATAAGATAGAAGGAATCATCAATAGAATTGAGCCTATTTCATTATTGACTAGTAACTGTACTTATTTTCTCTGGCGGACTAGGTTTGGATTCTCTAATCCTGCTCTGACTGGAATGTTAGCTGGAACTTTATGGAGCTTAAAGGGCGCAGTGGTTGGCAGTATAAGCAATGTTTTTACGTTTAATACTCTACCAACTATTGCAGTGGAGCCTAATTTTGATCAGGTAGAACCGGTCCAGTTTGAAATTAAAGGTATATTCAAATTTAGATTAGGAAATATTATACTTATAGGAGCCCGAATCCTGTTTGAGGATTTTAAAAGGAGGTTACAGCATGGGTGATCACCCAATTGGCGGACTAATGGATGCAGCAATGGATAATATCCAACAGATGGTAGATGTCAATACAATTATTGGTGATGCAGTAGAGACTAAAGATGGAACAGTAATCATCCCTGTTTCCAAGGTTAATTTTGGATTTGGAGCTGGTGGGGCTGAGTATTCTGTCCCCGAAAAGAAAGAAAAAAAAGATAAGAAGAAAGAAGATAACCAACAGACAGGTTTTGGCGGTGGAAGTGGGGCTGGAGTTATGCTTAATCCAATGGCTTTTTTAGTAGTTGATGACCAACAGGTGCGATTATTACGGGTTAGTGATAATGCAACGTTGGATCGGTTATTAAATTTAGCTCCTCAATTAGTAGAGCAGCTTAAAGGATTCCAACAAGAGAATAAGCAAGAAAATCAGCCCTCAAACCAAGGAGGGCAGGATAATTTTTAACTTAGCTAAATTACAGGCTGAGTTTGAGTTTTTAACTCAATCTCAGTCTAATTTCAAGTTTACTATTGGAGGTGTAGAGATGAAGAAGTCTTGGGTTATAATCTTAGTTGTGCTTATAATGTTATTAGCTATTAGTCAACCTTCCTTAGCTCGACCACAAGTCAGTGCTAAGTCAGCTATTGTAATTGATGTAGAAACAGGTAAGATATTATATCGAAAGAATATTCATCAACGGCGACCACCTGCTAGTACAACTAAAATTATGACTGGTATTTTAGCAATTGAAGAAGGAGATTTAAATGACCAAGTAACAGCTAGTAAACAAGCTGCTTATCAAGGTGGATCTTCTATTTATTTAACTCCGCAGGAAAAATTAAGTTTACGAGAAATGGTTTATGGATTACTAGTTAAATCAGGTAATGATGCTGCTGTAGCTATTGCAGAACATATTGGTGGCTCTGTAGAGGAATTTGCTCGGATGATGAATTGGAAAGCAAGAGAGATTGGAGCTTTGCAGACGACTTTTCAGAATCCTAATGGGTTGCCTAATGATAATCATTTAACTACTGCTTATGATTTGGCCCAGATAGCTCGTTATGCTTTACATAATGATTTTTTTGCTCAAGTAGTATCCACCTCTAAAAAAAGAGTTTCTTGGCCTCAACACAGTTGGGATCGAATCTTAAAGAATACTAATAAGTTATTAACTCGTTCGGAGATGGTAGATGGAGTTAAGACTGGTTATACTAAAGCAGCTGGTAGATGTCTAGTGGCTTCTGCTACCCAAGATGGTCGGCAATTAATTAGTGTTGTCTTAAAGAGTAATCAGATGTGGCAGGAGTCCTTAGATTTATTAAATTATGGATTTAAAGACTACCAAAGAGTTAGAGTAATCAAAGCAGGTGACGTTATTAAGCAAGTAGAGTTAAAAAATGATAACCAGTTACGTTTAACTGCAGCTAAAGATTTTACTTTAGCTGTATCTAAATATCAAGAAACAAGGATTAAGAAAGTAATTAAAATTAATGATCAACTCCAGCTTCCAATTGCTGCTGGAGACAAGTTGGGTACAGTAGGAATTTATGACCAAGAGGAGAAATTATTAGGTAGAGTGGAGTTAGTAGCTAATAGAGATATTCCCGCTTCTGGTCTACAACATCTGTTTAATCAAGCTGCAAGCAGGATTCAGACCCACTTTTAGTGAAAGTAATTAGTTGGGGTGATAGATGATGGAAAGATTACATAAAGTAATGGCTCAAGCAGGTATAGCATCAAGACGAAAATCAGAAGATATAATTGCGCAAGGTAGAGTAGAAGTTAATGGAGAAGTGGTTACTGAATTAGGGGCTCAGGTTGATCCTACTCAGGACCAGATCAAGGTAGATGGTAAAGAGTTAACCGAAGAGGATCCAGTTTATATTTTATTAAATAAACCACAGGAAGTAATTACTACTGTAGATGACCCACAAGGAAGAAAGACAGTAGTAGATATTGTGGATGTTCCAGAACGAGTTTATCCAGTAGGTAGACTGGATTATGATACGGAAGGATTATTATTATTAACTAATGATGGTGCGGTAACCTATGCTTTAACGCATCCTAGCCATCAGGTAGATAAGAAGTATATAGCTACGGTAGAGGGTGCGCCTGATGAAGATGCTATAGAAAAGTTAGAATCAGGGGTAAAGTTATCTGACGGTTGGACAGCGCCAGCTGAAGCTGAATTGGTTGTTGAGATGGGGAGTCGATCTATTCTTTCTTTAGAGGTCCATGAAGGACGAAAACACCAGGTCAAAAGAATGTGTAAAGAAGTAGGCCATCCAGTGTTAGAGCTTAAGCGGATTAAAGTAGGGCCTTTGACCTTAGGTGAAGAACTAAAACCAGGTGATTATAGAGAGTTAACTGCTGAAGAGATAGATCAATTACAGGAGATTGTCAAGCAGGTTAAGCAAAATGAGTAAACGGGATTATATAATTCCTGTTTTTGTGCCTCATTTAGGTTGTCCCCATGATTGTGTCTTTTGTAATCAAGAAGAAATTACTGGAGTTGATAACTCTGTTACAGCTCTAGAAGTCAAACAACAGATTGATGATTATTTAGCTACTATCCCTTCTACAGCTAAACGGATTGAAGTAGCTTTTTTTGGAGGTAGCTTTACAGGGATAGAAAAAGAAAAACAAGAGAAGCTATTAGCTGTTGCTTATAAAAGATTACAACAAGGGGCCTTAACAGGAATTAGATTATCAACTCGTCCCGATTATATAACTAGGGAGATACTTGATCTTTTACAGGAGTATGGAGTAACAACAATCGAATTAGGAATTCAATCAGTAGATGATCAGGTTTTAGAGGCGGCAGGTCGAGGTCATACTAGAGCAGATGTAGTATCAGCCGTGGAGCTGATTAAGGAGTATCAGTTTTCTTTAGGACTCCAGATGATGCCTGGCCTGCCAGCTAGTAGTGTAGGATCCGATTTACAGACAGCCCAGGAATTAATTACTTTAGGGCCTGATTTTGTTAGGATTTATCCTACTTTAGTAATCAAAGGAACTGAATTAGAAGAGTTATATAACCAAGGAGAGTATCAGCCTTTAAGTCTCGCGCAAGCAACAGATTTGACAGCTGAGCTATTGACTTTGTTTAATCAAGCTCAAATTCCAGTGATTAGAATTGGTTTACAGCCTTCTGAAGGTATCAATCAAGAAGAAGTTGTAGCTGGCCCTTTTCATCCTTCCTTTAGACAACTAGTGGAGTCAGAATTGATGTTACAGCAGATAACAGCTAGGATTGAACAGCCAGATAAATTGACTTTAGTAGTTCATCCTAAAGATGTCTCCAATCTGCGCGGACAGAAGAATAAGAATTTAGAATACTTGCGTAACCACTATAATTTAGAGGAGATTACTATTGAGACTGATAAAAGAATAACTAGAGGAGATGTAGAAATTTGTCAGGAGTAATGCTTTTTAAGCATTACTCCTTTTTTTAGTGGTGAAGAAAAAAGTAAAAAATATAATTTTTTATGCATAATCCCCAGCTCAGTTAATTATAAATTAAGTGAAGAAGTAGAATAAAGCATCCAAAGGAGGAGTACATATGGAAATGTTGAAAGTATCTTCAGATTCTAATCCTAAATCTGTAGCTGGAGCTTTAGCAGCTGTATTAAGAGAAGAAGGAAAAGCTGAATTACAAGGCATTGGAGCAGGCGCAATTAATCAAGCAGTTAAGGCTATTGCTATTGTGCGAGGCTTTGTGGCACCTAATGGGATGGACTTAGTTAGTATTCCGGCTTTTGTTGAAATTGAGATTTCTGGCGAGGAAAGAACTGCTATTAAGTTTATTGTAGAACCTCGTTAGTAGGTTATAGTTTAATCAGTAAGCAACTAACCTATCTACCATTGGGTAGATAGGTTTTTATTTTGGCTTAATTTATGCTAAAATAAAGGTTAGGTGACTAATTAATAGATGCAAAGGAGGATGTCGATGTTACTGGAGAAAGTAGAAATGAAAGGTTTTAAGTCCTTTGCTGATCAAGTGGAGGTCGATTTTGATCCTGCTATCACTGGGGTGATTGGCCCAAATGGTAGTGGTAAAAGTAATATTGCAGATGCAGTTAGATGGGTGTTAGGAGAACAAAGTGCTAAGGCCTTACGTGGTAGCAAGATGAAGGATGTAATCTTTGCTGGTAGTGAGCAAAGAAATTCTTTATCAGAGGCTGAAGTTTCTCTTATCTTGGATAATAGCCAAGGAGAGTTCGATATAGATTATGATACGGTTAAGATTACTCGGCAAGTTAGTCAAGACGGTAGAAGTGATTATTTAATTAATAATAATCGCTGTCGTCTTAAAGATATTAAGACTCTGTTATTAGATACTGGAATTGGTAAAGAAGCTTATTCAATTATTGGCCAAGGAAAAGTAGATGCTATTTTAAATGGACAAGCTACTGATCGACGAGAATTATTTGAGGAAGCAGCAGGAATTACTGAACATAAACAGCGTAAAGAAGAGGCAGTTGATAAATTAGAGGATACAGATCAAAAACTACAGCGGATTGAAGACATAGTTAATGAGATAGAACGTCAATTAGATCCGCTAGCTGAGGAAGCAAAGAAAGCTAAAGAGTATAAAGAGTATCAGGGCCAACTTGAAGATATAGAAGTAAATCTGTTACTAAATAAATACGCTAATTTAGAAGATGAACTTGATGATAAGATTGCTACTAAACAACAGTTATCTCATCAAGTGACGAATACAAAGGCTGAAGTTAGTGAGCAGGAGATGAAACTAAGTAATACTCAGGATAAGTTAGATCAGTTAATAACTCAGTTAGAAGAGCAACGAAATGACTTATTTACAGTTAGAAGTAAGGTAGATAGTTTAGAGAATAAATTAGAATTAACTGTAGAGCGCAGATCAGATCTTAAACAACGCAAGGAGCAACTTAAAGAGGAGAATCAGGAGCTAGAGGCTAAGATAGAGTTGGCCCAAGAGAAGATAGCTGACAAAGAAGAAAGACAAGAAGAGTTAGTTACCTTGTTAACGGAGAAGGAACAAGAAATTGCTGCTAAAAAAGACAAGCTAGAAGAGATCAAGACAGCTTTGACTGATAAGTTAGCTGCTAAAGAAGAGCTGAGAGATAATCATGTCCAACAGACAAGCCAGATTAATAATCAACAGTACCAACTAGAGACAATTAATAAGGATTTAAAGCGTTATCAGGAGCAAAAGGAAGAATTAGTAACAGCTAAGAAAAAGTTAAACAATGAGCTAGAAGCAGCTGCTGAGAAAAAAGAAAACCAAGAAGAGAAGTTAACTAAGATAAAAGAAAACTTGAGTACTTACCAACAAGAGTACGAGGAGAAATCTCAGTTGCAGGAGAAATTGGAAGAAAATTTTCAGGAGTTAGAAACTAAATATCAAAACTTAAAACAAAAAGTCGATAATAAAAAGTCCAGACTCCAGGCCTTAGAAGGGCTAGCTGAGAATTATGATGGTTACTACCGCGGTGTTAAAAAGTTGTTACAAGCTGCTGATAATAAGCAGTTGACTGGAATTTGTGGGGTAGTAGCTAACTTAATTGATGTAAATAAAAAACATGAGACTGCTATTGAGGTAGCGTTAGGGAGTGCGTTACAAAATATAATTGTGGAGAATGACCAGGCTGGAGAAGAAGCAATTGAGTATCTTAAACAGGGGAATAGAGGACGAGCTACTTTATTACCTTTAAATATAGTCAGTAGTCGTAATTTAAACCAGCGAGAAAAGAAAGCTTTACAAGTGGAAGGAGCAATTGGTCGAGCTGCTGACCTGATTGATTATGATGAGAAGTATGCTCCAGCTATTGAGAATTTATTAGGTCGAGTGATTATAGCTTCTAATATCAGCCAAGCAGTAGAAGTTTCTAAGGCAGCTAAGCAAAGAGTTAAAGTAGTTAGCCTAGAAGGCGAGATAGTGCGTCCTGGAGGAGCAATGACTGGGGGCAGTTATAACCAAAATAATAATTTATTAGGTCGTTCGCGAGAAATCAAACAGTTAAAACAGGATATTAAACAACAGAGCGCTCAACTACAAGAAATAGGTGATTTAGGAGTTAAGAAACAACAGGAACTACAGGAGATTAAAGATGATTTAGAGGAATTAGAGGAGCAACTCCATCAATTGCAGATAAATAAGACAACAGTAGAAAAGGATTATCAGCAGGTGGAGACTAAAGTTGACAGATTACAAGAAGAGGTAACAAATCACCAGCAACAGCTTAGTGATCTAACAGCTGAAATTTCGGAATTAAAAACAAAACAGCAACAATTAACTGCCAGTTTAGATCAATTGTCGCAAGCAGATGATTTAGAAGAGGAGTTATCTAGTCTAGAAGCAGAAATTAAGCAATTAGAGGAAGAAAGAGAAGCAACTAAGGAACAAATTACTGATTTAAAAGTCAAAATTGCTTCTTTAGAACAACAACAACAGCAGGCTACTGAGGCAGTTAAGCAGCAAACAGACTCCATTAGTCAGTTTAGAGAGGAAATCAATCAGAAAGAAGCTGCAATTGTTCGTCTAGAAAAAAAGGCGGAACAGTTAGCCAAAAAAAGAGAAGAGTTACTAACAACAAAACAGGAAAAACAAGCCGAGGTAACTAAAATAAATAACCAGATTAAACAGTTACAAACTGATAAACGACAGACTAAACAACAATTGACAAGACTGCAAGATGAATCCCAGGAAGTTAAAGAAGAATTGGCTGAGTTACAAGAAGAATATAATCAAGTAGAGGTTAAGGTAGGGCAATTAGAAGTTAAATTAGATAATATTGCAGATAGATTAGAGCAGGAATATCAATTAGAAGTTTCTGATAAATTAGATGATAGAACAGAAATTTCAGATTATAAAGCAACTGAAAAGAAAATTAAAAAATTAAAAAGTAAGCTGAAAGCTCTAGAGCCAGTTAATTTAGGAGCAATAGAGGAATATGATAGTTTAAGTGAACGGTATGACTTTTTACAAGAACAGCACCAAGATTTACTAGAAGCTAAGGAGTCGCTCCAAAAAGTGATTAATGAGATCAACCAAGAAATGAGAGATAAATTGGGGACTACTTTTCAAGAAGTTAAGCAGGAATTTGAGACTATATTCACTGATTTATTTGAAGGTGGAGTAGCAGAATTGGCACTGACTGATAAAGATAATATTTTGACAACAGAGATTGAGATTAATGCTCAACCCCCCGGGAAACAATTACAGAAATTATCTTTGATGTCAGGAGGAGAGAAGGCTTTAACTGCTACAGCTTTAATTTTTGCTTTATTACAAGTTAATCCTAGTCCCTTTTATATCCTAGATGAGTTAGATGCTGCTTTAGATGATGCTAATGTTAATCGCTTTGCTGATTATTTAGAAAAATTAGCAACTAAGACGCAATTTGTTGTCATTACTCATCGAAAAGGAACAATGCAAGCAGCTGATGCTTTATATGGTGTAACTATGGAAGAATCAGGCGTCTCGCAGCTTGTTTCTTTACAATTGAGTGAGTTAGCAGGATAAAAAGAGATAGTAGTTTGTCGTTGGGAAGTATATAGATTATCTAATTAGAAAAAATAGTAAGTAAGAGAAGGTGGATAAAATAATGCAAATTAAAGGAATAGCTGATTTTATTGTGGAACGTATGGTGGAGAGAAGTAACTACTTAAGTCAAGGTAGAGCAGTTGGTGCTTTAGGATTTGTTAATTCAGCTGGTTATATAGATGCAGTTAGTGAGTTAGTTGATGGTGGTATTTCTGGGTTGCCGCAACGCTTAATGTTGGATAAAGTAGTTAGTATGGCTGGTAATTCTCTCTTAGAAGGTTTAAATCAATTACCTGATAATGTAGTATTGTTATTGACTAATCCAGGTAAGACAGGGATTATTACAAATGTTGGGGGGATTAATATTTTTGGTTGTCCAATAGTAAAAATCGGAATTAAGAGAGGTCAACCAGCTGGCATTGGAATGATCCAGCCTAAAGAAGATTATTTTAAGTTAGCTACGCAGTCTGAAGAAATTAAAATCAAACGATTAACTGCCGATACAATGGAGCAAGAAAGAGATATACTCCAGGAAATTGCTCAGCAGCGTTTGCAATACTTAGAAATTTGTGATGAATTAGAGCAAGTTGCTAAATCAGAAAGAGAGATTGATTTAGAGCTTCCTAAGCAAGAAGAATGGGAGCTACCACATATTGAAGTTAATTCTGTAGCTAAGGATTTTGCTGAGCAGTTAATAACTAAATCCTTGGCTGTAGAGCAAGGTCGAGAAGTAGCTGCTTTAGGTAAGGTTAAAGATGGACATATTGTCCAAAGTGGTGAATTAGTTGTAGGTGGTATGGGCTATGTCCCTTCCCGGATGTTAGCTACAAGTTATACTGATATAACTGGGATTTCGCTACGAGAGGCTTATCAGCAGCAGATTCCTAATGATGTAGTAATTGTTCATACCCATCCTGGCGCAACTGGTGTCATGCATATGGGAGATGCTATGGCTGGCCCAGGTACTTGGGGCCGACCTATAGTTGCTATTGGTCATGATAAAGAAGGATCTATTAAAGGGGCTACGACTTTGGAATTAGTTCCTCAAATAGCTGATTTAGCCCAGGAATACGAGAAAATAGGCCAACAATTTTATGATACAGAGACTCCAGAAGAAGAAGCTCAAATCAGAAAACGACGGTTTGGTATTGCTCAGGAGTACACAGATCTTTGTAAATCAATTGAGATAAAAAGCAATTGAGAATTGAAAATTGACAATGAACAATTAAAATTCAATTATTCTATAAGAAATAATTGTTTAAGTGTTATTTAATTATCAATTCTACATTATCAATTGTAAATTATAAACAAGGAGGAATAATATGCTGAAGAAGATTTTTGGGTTAGGTCAAGATGATGAAACTCAAGAAGAACCAGAAGAGTCTACTAGTCAAGTTACTGCCGAGCAAGTAGAGGAAGAAAAAGAAGAGGAACCAACAGAAGAAGCAGGGTTATTTGGTAGATTAAAGAAAGGTTTAAGTAAGACTAGACAAGGGTTTGTTTCCCAGCTACAAGGGTTATTTAAAGGTTATGCTAGTATTAATGATGAATTATTTGAAGAGTTAGAAGAAATTTTGATCCAAGCTGATGTAGGAGTCCATACTACAATGAAACTAGTCGAAAATCTAAAAGAGAAAGCAGAGGAAGAAAAGATTAAAGAACCTTCTAAACTAATGAAGTTACTAAAGAATGAATTAGAGGAATTATTAGGAGGAGAAGTAGCAGAGGAAGATCAGGATAAGCCTACAGTTTTAATAGTTGTGGGGGTTAATGGAGTAGGTAAGACAACTACCATTGGTAAGATTGCTCAAAGAGCTAAAGAGGCAGATAAGAAAGTATTATTAGCAGCTGGAGATACTTTCCGAGCAGCAGCAATTGAACAACTACAATCGTGGGCAACTCAGGTAGGAGCTGATCTTATTTCTCACCAAGAGGGGGCTGATTCAGCGGCTGTAGCTTATGATGCAGTAGAAGCTGCTAAATCAAGAGAAGCAGATATGTTAATTGTGGATACAGCAGGTCGGTTACATACCCAAGATAACTTAATGGATGAATTAAGAAAAGTTAAAAAGGTAATCACTAAACAAGCTGGAACAGAAATGGAGGTAGAAGTGTTATTAGTTTTAGATGCTACTACAGGCCAGAATGCAGTTTCCCAGGCGAAAAAGTTTGATCGAGCTGTAGATGTAGATGGGATTGCTTTGACTAAATTAGATGGAACTGCTAAAGGCGGAGTGGTTATTTCTGTTAAAGAAGAATTAGAGATCCCTATTAAGTTGATTGGAGTAGGAGAAGATGTAGCCGATTTACAGGACTTTGAACCTGATTCCTTTATTGCAGCTTTATTTGATGAACAAGAGTTAACGGCTTGACAAAGTTAGTTAGGTGTGTTATATTATACTTCGGTGTTAAGTTATAACACTTAACGCCTACTTGAGATGATTGTAGGTGATTATGTGTTAGATTTAGAGAAAGTAGTAGAAGTAGGTCGGTTGTTTAGTTTATATAATTCATTGTTGACAGATAAACAACAAGAGTTAGTAGAGTTGTATTATTATCATGACTTATCACTAGGTGAGATTGCTAATCAACAAGAGATTAGTCGCCAAGCAGTTTATGATAATTTAAAGCGAGCTGAAAGATCGTTACAAAAGTACGATGAAAAGTTGCAATTAACTACTTATTATGATGCTATTCAGACTGAAATAGATAAATTAGACCAAATAATAGATCAGATTCGCCCCAAATTGGATCAAGAGGAGATTGAACAACTAGAAGGAATAATGCTTCGATTAGAGACTTATCAAGAGGGGGAATTAGAGTGATTTTTGAAGGATTATCAGACAAATTACAGACAGCCTTTGATAAGTTAAAAGGCAAAGGTAAATTAAATGAAGATGATGTCAAGACTGCTCTTAAAGAAGTAAAAATGGCTTTACTAGAAGCTGATGTAAATTATAAAGTGGTTAAGGATCTTATCAGTCGCATAGAAGAAAGAGCTGTTGGACAAGAGGTTTTAGATAGTTTAACTCCAGCTCAACAGGTGATTAAGATAGTTGATGATGAATTGACAGACTTATTAGGAGGCAGTCAGAGTAAGGTTTCTGTTGCCTCTAATCCACCGACAGTAATTATGACAGCTGGATTACAAGGTGCTGGTAAGACAACTACTGTAGGTAAGTTAGCTAAAAAATTTAAAGATGAAGGTAAAAATCCTTTATTAGTGGCTGGAGATGTTTATAGACCGGCAGCTATTAAACAGTTACAAGTATTAGGTGATAGATTAGATCAACCAGTATTTAGTATGGGAGATAAGCAGGATCCAGTTGATATTGCTAAGGCAGCTATTAGCAATGCTGAATCCAATGGTCATGATGTAGTAATTATAGATACAGCTGGTCGGTTGCATATCGACCAGGAATTAATGACTGAGTTACAGGATATTAAACAGGAAGTAGTGCCTCATGAAATCTTATTAGTAGTTGATGCTATGACAGGTCAGGATGCTGTTAATGTAGCTGATGAATTTGATGATACTTTAGGTGTCGATGGGGTTATATTAACTAAGCTAGATGGTGATGCACGTGGTGGTGCTGCTTTATCTATTAGCTCAGTAACTGGTAAACCGATTAAATATGTTGGTGTAGGTGAAAAATTAGATGATTTAGAACCTTTCCATCCTGATCGAATGTCTTCTCGAATCTTAGGTATGGGAGATGTTTTAAGTTTAATTGAAAAAGCTGAAGAAGAGATGGATGAACAGAAAGCCCAGGAGCTAGAGGAAAAATTACGTAATAAAGAATTCACTCTAGAAGATTTCTTAGACCAGCTAGAACAGGTCCGGAATATGGGGCCTATTGATGAGCTATTAGGTATGATTCCTGGGGCTGGCCAGAAACTAAAGGATCTTGATATGGATGAAAAACAGTTGGATTACATTGAAGCTATCATTAATTCTATGACTCTAGAAGAGCGGCGTAATCCAGAGCTAATTAATGGTAGTCGCCGGCGTAGAATTGCGGAAGGAAGCGGAACTACTGTTCAGGAGGTTAATCGCTTGCTAAAACAATTCCGCCAGACGAAGAATATGATGGACCAACTTGGTGATGCTCAAAAAGGAATGGGAGGTAATCTTAAAGGTAACCTTCCTTTCTTTTAGATAAAGTAAGTTATGATTTATGATCAAAATAAGGAGGTGACAAGTATGGCAGTTAAGATTAGATTAAAGAGAATTGGATCAAATAGAAATGCAGCTTATAGATTAGTAGTTACTGATTCTCGTAATCCTCGTGATGGAGGATTTATTGAAGAGCTAGGCTCTTATAATCCTACTACTGAGCCTGAAACTGTAAAAATTAAAGAAGATAAGGCTCTAGAATGGTTACAAAATGGTGCTAAACCTTCTGATACTATTCGTAATCTATTCAGTAAGGAAGGGATTATGCAGAAGTTTGATGAACTGAAGTAACAGCCTGGAGGTGCTCTGTTTGCAAGAGCTATTAGAAATGATTGCTAAAAATATCGTTGATAACCCTGCTGAAGTGGAAGTGACTAAAGTAGAAGGTTCTAAATCTTTGATTTTAGAACTGGAAGTTGCTGATGAAGATATGGGCCAAGTAATTGGCAAGAACGGAAAGATTGCTAAATCAATCCGGACTGTGGTTAAAGCTGCAGCAACTAAAGGGAACAAAAGGGTTATCGTAGAGATTATACAGGCAGAGGATAAGGAAGACTAGAGTTAGCAGCTCTAGTCTTTTGTTAATTACATAGGTTAGTAGAGGTGATTTAAATGACAAAAGAATTAATTACTATTGGAGAAATAACTAGACACCAAGGAAATAAAGGAGAAGTTAGAGTTAAAGCTCTAACTGATTTTACTAACCGGTTTGAAGAATTAGAGGAAGTTTTTTTAATCAAGGGTAGAAATAAATTTAAGGCTGAAATAGAGGAAATTAGACATCATAAGGGGTTTGTGATTGTTAAATTTGTTGATTGTGATGATATTGGTACTGCAATTGAGTATAAAGGATATCAGATTAAGATTCCTCTCGAGCAGACTAAAGAATTAGGAACAGATGAATATTATCTCTATCAGATCCAAGGACTAGAGGTTTATACTACTGCTGGTGAATACTTAGGAGAGATTACTGATATCTTAGAGACAGGAGCTAATGATGTTTATGTTGTTAAGCAAGGAGCAGAGGAATTATTAATACCTGCTATAAAAGAAGTAGTCCACGAGGTTAATCTAGAGGATAATAGGATGCAAGTTGAATTACTAACTGGTTTAAGGTAGGGGATAGTATGCAGTTTGATATATTAACTTTATTTCCTGAGATGTTTAGTAGTGTTCTAAATACTAGTATTTTACAGAGAGCTCAGGAAGAAGACTTGATTGATTTTAATCTACAAGATATTAGAGATTACTGTTGGGATAAACATAACCAGGCAGATGATTATCCCTATGGTGGAGGAGCAGGAATGGTTTTAAAACCGGAACCTATCTTTAGAGCAATTGATGATTTAGAATTAGATTCTGAGACACCTGTTATTTTCTTGACTCCCCAAGGGGATAGGTTTAATCAATCACTAGCTAAGGATTTAGCTAGTAGAGATCGATTAGTCTTATTATGTGGTCATTATGAGGGTATTGACCACCGAATAAGAGATGAGTTAGTAACCCAGGAGATATCTATTGGCGATTATGTTTTAACTGGAGGAGAATTGCCAGCTATGGTAGTAGCAGATGCTATCTCACGATTAGTACCTGGGGTGGTAGGTAGCTCAGAATCAGTAGTCCAAGATTCTTTCTACCAAGGTTTACTGGATTATCCCCAGTATACCAGACCACAAGAATATAAGGGCCAAGGGGTGCCAGAAGTCTTATTAAGTGGAGATCATGCCCGCATAGATCGTTGGCGAAAGAAAAAATCTCTACAACAGACTCTAGTTCAACGGCCTGATTTATTAGAACAACGAGAGTTATCTGCTAAAGAGCAAGAATTATTAGCTGAAATTAAAGAAGAGACCGGGAAGGAAGGATAAGATGAGTCAACCTGATTTATATTTAGCTTTATTACATTATCCAGTCTATAATAAGAATCAAGAAGTAATAACTACTACTGTTACTAACCTTGATTTACATGATATAGCTCGAGCTAGTAGAACCTATAATTTAAACCAGTATTATATAGTAAATCCCCTGGCTTCCCAACAAGAGATGGTAGAACGGATGAATCAGTATTGGTCTAGTGACTTTGGCGGAGACTATAATCCGGACCGCCAAGAAGCATTTAGTCTGCTTCAGATTGCAGATGAATTACCAGATGTAGTTGCTGATATTAAGGAGCAAGAAGGGCAGAAGCCAGTAATAATCAGTACAGATGCGCGCACTTATCCTAATACCATCACCTTTAAGGACTTAAGATCTAAGATGGAGATGGATAACCAACCTTATCTTTTATTATTAGGTACTGGCTGGGGCTTAACAGAAGAAGTGATGACAGAGGCCGATTATATTTTAGAGCCAATTGCAGGAGCAGGAGATTACAATCATCTCTCAGTGAGAAGTGCTGCAGCAATTATGTTAGATAGGTTATTAGGATCAGCGTGGTGGGAAGGATAATTGATATAAAGCAATTGCTTTATATCAATAGTTGACAGTGTATAGTGTACAGTTTATAGTTAAAATCAAAACTAGATTTACAGAGGTTCAATTTTAGGAGTTTAATTGTAAGCTATTAATTAGTTTATTCCCTTGCCAAAGTGAGAGTGCTATGTTATAATTATTTTCGTGTAAATAACGGACGGTCCTCTGTTCAGTAAAAAATCACTGGATAAGAACGTTTCGCAAAAGGAGGAAATAAAAATGAATTTAGTTGATGTTGTTGAACAAGAAGAAATGAAGGATCAGACTGCAGATTTCAACCCTGGAGATACTGTTAAAGTCCACTATAAGGTACAAGAAGGTGGCAAAGAAAGAATTCAGATTTTTGAAGGTGTTGTAATTAAGCGTCAAGGTGGAGGAGTTAGAGAAACATTTACTGTTCGTAAAATATCCTTTGGGGTTGGTGTAGAGCGTATCTTCCCTTTACATTCTCCTAAAGTTGATAAGATTGAAGTTGTTAAACACGGAGATGTTAATAGAGCTAAGCTATATTACCTAAGAGATCTAAGTGGTAAGGCGGCTCGAGTTAAAGAAAAGAGAAAAGAACAATAGAAGTTACTTAATTTAGGGACTGGTCTTTAAGGCCTGTCCCTTTTTATATAATGTATAAAATTAAGCTGAACGTTTATTAATAGTAATACATTAATTAGAAGTTGTTACCTTAGGAGGTTTAGGAATGATCAAAGAGTATCTAGAATCTATAGTCTGGGCAATAATAATTTCTACCTTCTTAATAGTTTTTGTAGTGCAGGCTTTTTATATTCCTTCGGGGTCTATGAAACCTACTTTGCAACCAGGAGATAGGATTTTTGCTAATAAATTAATTTATAGATTTCGTGATCCTCAGCGACAAGAGATAATCGTTTTTAAGTATCCCGTCAATCCCCAGCGGAAGTTTATTAAACGAGTAATTGGTCTTCCCGGAGATAAAATCAAGATTGTTGGTGGTCAAGTATATGTTAATGGCGAGCAATTAACTGAAGAATATACTTTAGAGAAAAGTTATGCTGATTACCAAGAGGTTAAAGTACCAGCTAATAATTACTTTGTTTTAGGAGATAATCGTAATAATAGTGAAGACAGTAGATTTTGGGGGTTTGTACCTCGTGAAAATATTGTGGGCAAAGCTAGTCTGTTATTTTGGCCCTTAACTAGAATTAAGTTGCTAGGAGGAGTTAATGATGTCTATCCAGTGGTATCCAGGACATATGGCAAAAGCCAAGGAGCAAGTTAAAGATAAGTTAGAGTTAATTGATATAGTAATTGAATTATTAGATGCTAGGATTCCTATTAGTAGTCGTAATCCGCAATTAGATCAAATATTAGAGAATCAAAAGAGAATTGTAGCTTTGAATAAAAAGGATTTAGCTGACCCTAATCTGACGCAGGAATGGTTGAATTATTTTTCTCAGCAGGAAATTCCAGTAGTGGCGATTAATTCTTTAAGTGGTAAGGGAGTTAAAAAAATCTATACTACAGCTGAGGAATTGATGGCCCAGGAAAAAGAAAGTTTAGCAGTTCAAGGACGGCAAACGAGAACTATTCGGATGATGATTGTAGGAGTTCCTAATGTAGGAAAGTCGCAATTGATTAATCAATTGAGTAATCAAAGTGGAGCTAGAACAGGTAATCAACCAGGAGTTACTAGAGCTCAACAATGGATTAAGTTACAGAAAGGATTTGAATTATTGGATACTCCCGGTATTCTGTGGCCTAAATTTGACGAAGAAGTAGGGGTTAAGTTAGGTATTTGCGGGGCAATTCAAGCTGGTAAGTTTGATAGTGAACTATTGGCTTATAAGTTAGTCCAAATTCTGCAGGAGTTGGCCCCGAAAAAGTTACGAAGCCGGTTTGACCTAGCAGATTTAACTTCAGATACTTATCAATTAGTGGCTGATATTGGTCGGAAAAGAGGTTGTTTACAATCAGGAGGACGGATTGATAGAGAAAGAACGTCTAATATTATTTTACGAGAGTTTAAAGCAGGAAAGTTAGGTCGAATAACTTTAGAGACGTCTGAGGAGGTAAAATGATGGAAGTTGCAGAATTAACAATTAAAGAACTAAAAAAGAAAGTTACAGACTTAGACCAGATTTCAGAGGAATTGATTGTTGCTTTAGAAAATGATAATCGGACTGGGGTGCAAAAGATTGCGCACCAGTTAAGGAGACAACAAGAAAAAGAGCGTAAGGCTAAAGAAAAATTTCAAGAAATGCGCCAGTATGAAGATGACTTAGAGGCAGATGGTTATCAATTAATTGCTGGAATTGATGAAGCTGGTCGAGGCCCGTTAGCTGGTCCAGTTGTAGCAGCAGCAGTAATTTTGCCAGCTGAAGAAGTGATTTTAGGACTTGATGATTCTAAAAAGTTAAGTGAGCAACGCCGTGAAGAATTATTTACTATTATTCAGCAGAAGGCTATAGATATAGGGGTAGGAATTGTTGATAGTGAAAGAATTGATGAAGTTAATATCCTAAATGCTACTTACGAAGCAATGGAGCAAGCAGTTAATGATTGTCAGCACAGACCAGATTATCTTTTAATTGATGCTGAAGAAATTCCTGATTCTGATATTCCTCAAACTGGACTGACTAAAGGTGATAGTCGTAGTATTTCTATTGCAGCAGCTTCAATAATTGCTAAAGTAACTAGAGATAGAATGTTAGTTGACTATGACGAAGAATATCCTCATTATAATTTTGCTAGCAATAAAGGCTATGGTACAGCTGAACATATTACAGCTTTAAGAGAACAAGGGCCAAGTCCAATTCATCGGACTTCTTTTGAGGTGGTTGGCAAATCTACTTAGGAGTTGAAACCTGTGGTTGTAGCTGGTGACGTATTAGAAGGGATAGTTTTAGAGGTCAAAGAAGAAACGGCAGTTATTAAGTTTGGTCAGCGGGCTATAGAGGCTAAAGTGTTAGTTGATTTAGAAACAGGGGAAAAGGTTCGGGTTAAAGTAAAAGGGTTTTACAATGGACAATTAGTGCTTAAAGTGCTCCAGCGTAAAGATGATTTAACCAGTGAGTCTATTGATATTAGAATCTAATTAAAACCCCTCCAGGGCAATGGAGGGGCGATCTATAAAAGATCTATATTAAAAAGTAGTCAGAAGACTACTTTCTATTATTATATGTAAGTAGAAAAAAAATAAGCATTAGAAATCCAGGATTTAATGGAAAAATTTATTATCTATTCTGGAAGTGGATTTGATAATCATCAATTTTAGTTATCTCACCACTGATAACTGCTGTAAAACTTTTTGTTTCTCCAACAGAAAGATTTCCAATATTAATATAGCCACTTCCTACTTGATGATTTGTTTCATTATAGAGAGTAATAGTAAAGGTCGCAATATGATAGTCTTGTTGGGTTTGATTTGTTATCTCGCCAACTACTTTAATTGCTCCATTGCGGTCTTGAAATTCGATATGGTCGTAGATAAAATCTTGGTCAGTATTTTCCTCGGGATCAGTTGTAGTTTCTTCATCTAAACTAGTCTTTTCTTTAGGTATCCAGCCTGTAACTACTACCTCTCCTTTGACTTTAACCCACTCTTTAGTTTCCTGAACAACTTCCATTTTTTTATCGTCCTCAAGTTTAGTTATTACTTCTCCTTGTGGTTCTATTCTTAAGTTTGTATCCTCTCTAAGTGATAAAAACTCTTGGGCGCTAATTGTAACCCCCGTCAGGACTATTAGAATAGCTAACAAACTGTATAGTTTATGTTTCATGTTCTCTCCCTCCTTAATTTTAGATAGATTGTGTCACCGAAGGTGACACAGTCGTGAACTATGTGCTATGAGCTATTAGCCAATTCAAAATCTTTAAATTCTAAATCTAAACCCTTATAATTCCTATATTCTAAAGTATTGAATTATATCTATGGTTTTGAATTGAAGAATTTGACTTCCTACGAGTTCTTTGGACTCTCCGTGAAGATCCCTACAAGTTTCAACAGAAACTTTTCGTAATGAATTTGCTCACGACTCACCCTACAGGTCTAGAGAATAGACCTTCCGTAATAAAAAACATTTACAGATAGCTGATAGCTGTGGCACGAAAGTGCCACTAAAATCTAATTATATCATATTAAGTGGAGCAAAAGAAACCATGATGTATATTTATTACTTTAATGGTTAATTTATGTTTAAGAGTTTAGGGGGAGAGAATGGATAATCGACAAAAGGGAACTCGAGGTGAGAAGTTAGCTAAGGATTTTCTCCAACAGCAGGGCTATCAGATTAAAGAACAAAATTTCTGGTCGCGCTATGGGGAGATAGACCTTATTGCCCAAGAAGATAATTATTTAGTTTTTGTAGAGGTTAAATGGACTACAGAAAATCCCGAAGTGAGGCCAGAAGAACAAATTAGTTATCAAAAGCAACGTCATTTAACTAAGGTAGCTAATTATTACTTAATGTTACATAATATAGAGTCTAATTGTCGCTTTGATGTAGTAGCTATTTCCCAGCTGGGCCAAGGAAATAAGATTAGATTAATTAAAAATGCTTTTTTAGTGAACTAATAATTGAGAAAAAATATTTGATCAGCAGAAAAATTTAAAGTAGGACTAAACTTAGAATATATATTCTAAGTTTAAAAGGTTCTGATTTTATGGTTTTAATTGTAAATTGTCAATTATCAATTCTCAATTAATAAGTTAGGGAGGGGATAAGGTGTTAGCCAAAACAGCTAGTAATGCTGTTCTAGGGATAGATGGTTACTTAGTGGAAGTAGAGATAGATTTGGCTAAAGGACTACCGGCTTTTAATATTGTGGGGCTGCCTGATACAGCAGTTCGGGAAGCAAGAGAAAGAGTTAAGGCAGCGATTAAGAACTCAGGTTTTAAATTTCCTGTCAAAAAGATTACAGTTAATTTAGCTCCAGCTGATATCAAAAAACAAGGGCCAGCTTTTGACTTACCAATTGCAGTAGGTATTTTAGCGGCTACTGATGTAGTAGCTAAAGAAAAGTTAGCTGAGTATGTTTTAATTGGGGAGTTATCTTTAGATGGTAGGATCAAAGAGACAGAAGGTATGTTACCTATGATTCTAGCAGCTAAAAAAGCTGGAAAAAAAGGAGCTTTAGTTGCCCAGGAAAATGCGGCTGAGGCAGCAGTAGTAGAAGGAATTAAGGTGGTTCCGGTTAGTAATTTACAACAAGTTGTAGAGTATTTAAATGACCAGTTACAGCTTACAGAAGCAACTGTTGCTAGTAGTAAGCACCAGACTGACTATCGAATTGACTTTAGTGATGTTAAAGGGCAAGAACATGCTAAACGAGCTTTAGAAGTAGCAGCAGCGGGAGGACATAATCTATTGATGGTTGGCCCGCCTGGTTCAGGTAAGACTATGTTAGCTAAGAGGTTACCAACTATTCTCCCTCCTTTAAGTAGAGAAGAGGCTCTTGAAGTTACTAAGATATTTAGCATTGTTGGTCAGTTATCCCAACCACTAATTACTAAACGTCCCTTTAGAAGCCCTCATCATACTACTTCTGATACAGGATTGATTGGAGGAGGCAGGATTCCTCAACCTGGTGAGGTTAGTTTGGCCCACCACGGAGTATTATTTTTAGACGAGTTGCCAGAATTCAAAAAGAGAGTCTTAGAGGTATTAAGACAGCCTTTAGAAGAAGGGGCAGTTACTATTTCTAGATCATTAGCTACTTTAAAGTATCCAGCTCAGTTTATGTTAGTAGCCTCGATGAATCCTTGTAGTTGTGGCTACTATGGTGATTCTCAACAGGAGTGCACTTGTACTTCTCATCAAGTAAGAAGATATTTTAATAAAGTATCTGGCCCCTTAATGGATCGAATAGATATTCATTTAGAGGTTCCTAGGTTAGAAGTAGATGAGTTGACTGATTATGAGCCTGGAGAAAGTTCAGCTGAGATAAAGCAAAGAGTAGTTGCTGCTAGAGAAGTTCAATTAGACCGGTTTAAGGGAGAAGAAATTACTTGTAACTCACAGATGGGTAGTTCGCTATTAGAAGAATATTGTGCAGTAAGTGATTCAGCTATGACTTTATTAAAGCAGGCGATTGAACGATTGGATTTAAGTGCTAGAGCCTATGATCGAATCTTAAAGCTAGCTAGGACAATAGCAGATTTAGATGGGACAAAAGATATAGATTCTAATCATATAGCAGAGGCGATTCAATATCGCAGCTTGGATCGGAAGTATGTAAATTAAATTTGATTAATAGTGCGTGTGTTGAAAGACTCACGTACTTTTTTAGTTAATTAAATTTTCAGCTAAAGCAATAATATGATAAACTAAAGGAAAATAATTTTTAAGGTGATAATAATGAAGATTTGGAAATTAACTAGTGATGTGTATGCTATTAAAGAATATTTAGATAAACAATTATTTAATCAATTATTAAATTTAGCTGGAGTATCTTATAATCAAAAGCAATGGAGAATAGAGTTTACCTCTGATAAGTTAAAGCAGGTTAAAGAGTATGTAGATGAAGTTAAAATTATTCAGGGGGCTGATTTACTAGATAGATTATATAGAATCAATAAATATAAATCAAGAACAGGATTAATGAAAAATTCTGTAGTTTTATATGAAGCTAATGGTTATATTTATTTCCTTTTACAAGAGGAAGGATTTAATATAAGGGAGGATTATGAAGGTACTCTTGTGGTTGCTGATCAGGAAAAGATAAAAAAGTATGCTCAAGAATGTATTTACTTTAATGATCGGGAGAAGTTAATTAGGCATCAACTACAAGAGGAATCGAGTGTTAAAGATATTATCGATGTAATAGATAATGAAGAAGGAAGTTTTTTATTTTCTGATGCAGACTCTACTCCTTTTTTATTTACTAGTGAATATTATGATTTGAATTTGACAAACGAGGATAAAGAAACTTTATTTAAAAAAGAAGTAGAGAAGAGAAAGGTAGATGCTTTTAGTCTAGAAAGGTTAGCAGAAAGAAGAAATATTTTAAGAGAAATTTGGTATCCTATACTGAAAAAGCTAGTAGAAGAGGAAATCAATTTACGACAGTTTAAACTGGAAGAATTAGTTAAGAAACAGGGAATTGCTGGCTTATTTGCTGATGATAAAATAGTTGAATTAGGAATTGAACTGGATAAATTAACTAAGAAGATCGATAAAACTTTAGCTGATTACTTAGATCAAAAGGTAGTAGAAGAGTATCAGCAAGAAAAAGAAAGAAGATTGTATGGTATAGAATAATAAATATTGATTAATTTAGTGAGCCTTCGATAATATTATCGAAGGCTCAATTGATTAGAATTAATAAATTTCTTGGGTCCAGTTATGGCCACTATTATTATCCCAATTATTAGCACAGTCCTTAAAACAAAAACTGAAGGCATCTCCGTTTTCTACTTGGAGTTGTATTCTCCAAGAGCCATCCTGTTTCGGATTCATTTCAATATCTTGTACATTATTCCACTGATTATCATTACCATTAGTTGTTCCGGCATGGAGGTAAACTTGTTCAGCTCCACTTTTAGCTAATAAGCCATTGTAGTCAACTGTTATAGTATCTCCATTATAGATAGGTGTAGGATTAATATTGACTTCTGGTCTTTGCATTTTTTTCCTCCCTTCTGATTTGGGGTTCACTATTTAATTTATGAATTAAGTTCTTGTTTTACACAGGTAGTATTTACAATTAAGAAAGGTATTGTTTGATTAATTTTTTTCCTTGATCTAAACCTGGTCCACCAAGTAACAATAAAATGTCATTTTGATTTATTTTTTGGAGTCCTAATTTAATAGCTGGCTTTAGCTGTTTTTGATTAGTAATTTTGATATTTTCTTTCTTAATGATCTTAGTAAAAGCTGCTTCTTCTGCGGATAGTACTTTGTTTTTAGCTTTTACTTTTGTTTGAGATTTAGTTGTAATGATTTCTTTTAAATTCAAGTTATTGCTCCATTCTGTTATCACTTGAGCATTAGTTTGATTAGCTTGAACTCCTCTATTTCCTTTTAAGAAGTGAACAATAATTAATCGATTATAATTTAATTGTTCAATTGTTTTGAAGTTAGCAGTTAGACTAGCTGGATTATGAGCAAAATCATCAATGATTGTAAAATCCTTGTCATATATAATTTCCATCCGTCGTTTTACTCCTGTAAATTTTTTTAGTCCTTCTTTAATAGTAGTTATATCAAATCCTAAAACTAATCCAGCAGCTACAGCAGCTAAAGTATTATAGATATTATGATAGCCTAGGATAGATAACTGAAGCTTGATAGTAGTTGGGTTGATAGTTTTACCATATAAAGTTGTAAGTGGTTGGGTGAGTGTAATTTTAAAGTCAAGTCCTTGTTTAGTTGCTATGATGTTATGGGCTGTAAGATGGGCCAACTTGTTGATGCCATAAGTGAAATGATTAGCATTTATTTCATTTATTAAATCGGGAGTAGATTGGTCATCTAGATTTAAAATAGCGATCCCGTCTTGGTTAAGATTTTTAAATAACTGAGCTTTACTATTATAATAATCTGTAAATGTCTGGTGAAATTTAAGATGATCAGCTGATAAATTAGTAAAGATTCCAAGATCAAAGTCTATTTCCTGGACGCGATTTAGTTTTAAAGCATGAGATGAGACTTCTAGAGTAGCATAATCAATGCCTTGTTGTTTCATTTGGGCCAATCTTTTATGGAGGACTAAGGCATTAGGAGTAGTACACTTGTGAGGATGAGAATAATATTTAGTCCCAATTTTGGTATCTAGAGTACCTATCATTCCAGTTGAGGAAACTACTTGGTTGGCAATAGAATCGATCATAGCAGTTGTAGTTGTCTTACCTGCTGTTCCAGTAACTCCGATTAATCTTAATTGCTGACTAGGATAGTTATAAAATTTTGCTGCTAACTTAGCTAGTGCTCGCCGACTGTCTGTGACTTGAATATAAGGAATTGTAGGGGGAACTTGGTGCCGTTTTTCTCCTATAATAGCTACAGCACCTTGATTGATAGCTTCCCTGATATACTGGTGGCCATCAGTCTTAAATCCTGTAATAGCTAAAAATAAGGCTTGCTGCTTTACTTTTTGGGAGTGATTAGTAATTTGTTCTATATTATAGTTGCGGTAATTACTTATATATGTAATTGATAAATCTTTAATTAACTCAGCTAACTGAATATTAGTTTGGTGTAACTTATAATTAGCAGGCATGATTATCCCTCCTATATGTAAAGTATATTTATTTTTTTTAACTATAATTAAAATACATATTTACTTTTTTTCCAACTAATACTAAATACATATCACTGTTAAATGAAGGAGAGAAAATGAATAAACAAGTAACTACGCAACTATTACTGGTTAGTTGTTTACTAGTTATTGTGTTAGTAGGTTATTCAGTAGAACAAGGTTATTGGTTTAGTGAGCCTACTAAAGAAGAGTTAAAAATAAATAAGGGAGTAACTATTGCCGGGAAACAAGTTGGTGATTTAAGTCAACAACAGATTAGTGAACTGTTAACTAAATTAGCTCCGAGGAAAGATAGGTCACCACAACCTGCTTTTATTTATTCTAATGAAATTATTCCCGCTCAATCCGGAAGGGAATTAAATATTATAGCTACTATACAACAGTTGGTGACAGCTAATGCTCAACAAGAGGTCGAGCTAGTTTATACTTCTATTAAACCAACTATTACTAAGGATATCTTAGAGGAAAAAAAGACTTTTAGGCTTTATGTGGAAGAAAAAGCACAACTGGTTAAAGGTCAGTTGATTGGCCATTATACTACTGCTTTAGCTGCTGATAAACCTAATCGCAGAAAAAATATTGAATTATCTTTAGAGAAGATTAATCATTTTTATCTACCGCCAGGTGAGGTATTTTCTTTTAATCAACTTATCGGGGCACCTACTGTGGACAAAGGCTACCAACCAGCGCCGATTATTAGTCAGGGGGAATATGTTTCTAAGCCAGGCGGAGGTATTTGTCAGACTTCTTCTACTCTCTATCAGGCAGTGGCGAAGGCAGGCTTAAAGATAGTAGAGCGCCATCACCACAGCAAGCAAGTTAATTATGTACCTGCTGGTCAGGATGCTACTGTAGTGCCGGGGAGAAAAGATTTTAAATTTAGTAATAATCAACAGCAACCGATTATTATTAGGACAGAGTTGATTGATGATTATGTTGTGATATATGTGATTGAAGTGGTTAGTAAGTATAATAGTTTATAGTGGCACTTACGTGCCCTTAGTTGTGAGTCATGAGTCGTGTGCTATGAGCTAAATCAAAATCTTAAAACTCAAAGACTAAATTTTTATCCCCCTATATTCCAAGATGTTTGAACTGTATTTATGATTTTGAATTCCTATGAGTCCTTTGGACTCTCCGTGAAGATCGCTACAAGTTTCAACAAAAACTTTTCGTAGTGAATTGGCTCACGACTCATAGCTCATAGCACACAGCTGATATAAAAGAAAGGAGATTGATTATGCAGGATCAGTTATACTGGATTTGGTTAACTAAAGTGCCTGGTTTAGGACCTATTAAAATCAAGAGGTTACTGAATTATTTCGGGGATGCTAAAGGAATTTGGCAGGCTGATAAAGAAGGGTTATATAATATCTCGGGAATTGGCCCGCAGGTTAGTTCTAAGATTATGACTGCTAAGGAACAATTTAATAGTCAACAAGAGCTTCAGCAATTAGAAAAATTCCAGGTTAAGGTTGTAACGCTTAATGATACATGTTATCCTAAATTACTAAAGGAGATTTATGATCCCCCTCCTGTATTGTATTATAAAGGAGATATATCTAGTTTATTAAAGCCTTGTATTGCTATTGTGGGTTCTCGGGATTGTACAAGTTATGGGCGACAAGTAGCAAACAGATTAGGACATCGTTTAGCCCAGATGGGGATTACTATTGTTAGTGGATTAGCTTATGGAATAGATACTGCCGGACATAAGGGAGCTTTACAAACAGGTACTACTGCAGCGGTTTTAGGTTCTGGTTTGGATACTATTTATCCAGCTGAGAATAAAGAACTAGCTCAGCGGATAATCACTCAAGGAAGTTTGGTGTCTTCTTTTCCTTTAGGTGTAGCACCTGAAGCACATAATTTTCCTGTTCGTAATCGAATTATCAGTGGCTTAGCAATAGGTACTATTGTAGTTGAAGCAGCCCAAAAAAGTGGTTCCTTAATCACTGCTAACCTTGCTTTAGAGCAAGGTAGAGAGGTGTTTGCTATTCCGGGAGATATAACTAGAGACCAGAGTGTAGGTACTAATGATTTAATTAAAACAGGTGCTAAACTAGTCCAGGATATTGATGATATTATAGAAGAGTTAACTTTAGATACTACTAGTTCTTCTTTGGAGGATTACACTGAACAGCCAAAATTTGTTAATGGTGATTCAGCTACTACTTGTGACTTACCTACTTCTTTATCAGCTAGAGAAAAAAAGGTTTGTCAGGAGTTATCTCTTACCCCGCAGCAATTTGAAGCTATTGTAGCTAACTTGGATCTTAGTTCTGCTGAATTAAATTCAACTTTACTGGAGTTAGAGGTTAAGGATGTGGTCCAACAGTTGCCTGGGAGAAATTTTAAGTTAGCAACTGATAAAGTATAATTTTATAGAAAGGGGCTTTGTAATGAATCCTAGGGTGTTTAAAATAATTAGTCAACTAGTAAAGAAGTTGTTGAAAGGCAACCATGAGGTGCCAGATGAAGCGAGTTTGATTAATTCTTTACAAGAAGAAGGATATAAGTTAGATGATATAAACCAGGCTTTTGAATTTATTTTTTCTTCTTCGGATATAATAGATGTAGATCAAGTAAGCAGTAAAAATGAATCTATTACTTCTAGTGAAATTAATAAACGACGGATTCTTGATATCAGGGAGAAGTTCAAATTTAATCTCCATGTGCAAGGGATTATTATTAAACTTGATACTCTAGAAGTAATAACTAGTGAAGAATTAGAAATAGTGTTAGCTAGCTCTATTGCTCATCGTAAGCCTGAACTTGATGCTATGGATTTCTGGGAAATTATAGAAGATGTAGTTGATGATCAGTATAAATTAGCAGTTATAGCAGAAGAAATTCCCGAGTTTAAGGTTATAAATACTCAGACAGATGAATACGCTCATTAAATAGAATGCTTAAGTGTTGTTTAATGGAGGGGTAATAGTGGCTAATAACCAGAACTTAGTAATTGTAGAATCACCAGCTAAAGCTAAAACTATTAGTAAATTTTTAGGGACTGACTATAATGTAGAAGCATCTATGGGTCATTTAATAGACCTGCCTAAAAGTCAATTAGGAGTTGATGTGGAGCATGATTTTAACCCTAAATACATTACCATCCGGGGCAAAGGCGAGATTTTGCAAAAACTAAAGCGGGTAGCTAAAAAAAGCGATAAAGTATTATTAGCAACTGACCCTGACAGAGAAGGGGAAGCGATTTCTTGGCACTTGGCCCGGGCTTTAGAGATAGATGGAACTAGTAATTGTCGCATAGAATTCAATGAGATTACTAAAACAGCAATTCAAGCTGCTTTAAATGAACCACGACCTGTTGACCAGGATAAAGTAGATGCTCAACAAGCAAGAAGAATTTTGGATAGATTAGTAGGATATAAGTTAAGTCCTTTACTGTGGAAGAAAGTAAGAAAAGGGTTAAGTGCTGGTCGAGTGCAGTCAGTAGCTGTCAAAATTATTTGTCAGCGCGAAGCTGAAATTGAAGAATTTGAACCGCAAGAGTACTGGACATTAGAAACAGAACTAACAGTAGATCAGCAAGAGACTTTTCCTGCTAAGTTATACCGGGTTGCAGAGGAAAAGTATGAATTAAATAGCCAGGAAGAAACTGAGGAAGTAATAGCTGAACTTGAGCAAGAGAAGCTGCAGGTTACTAAGATAAAAGAAGGAACTAGAAGAAGAAATCCGGCCCCACCTTTTACTACTAGTAGCTTACAACAACAAGCCTCTACCTACTTACACTTTAGCACTAAAAAAACAATGTATCTAGCTCAGGAATTATACGAAGGAATTGATTTAGGAGCAGCAGGAACAGTAGGTTTGATTACTTATATGCGAACTGACTCAACTAGAGTTTCGCAAGAAGAGCAAGAGGATACTAGAGATTATATAATTGCTAATTTAGGTAGTGATTATGTACCTGATAATCCTCCTGATTACAAAAGTAAGTCAGGAGCCCAAGATGCTCATGAAGCAATTAGACCAACTTCTGTTACTAGGACGCCTCAGGAAGTTAAGGATTATTTAAATCACGAGCAGTATAAATTGTATAAATTGATCTGGGAACGCTTTGTAGCTAGTCAGATGACTCCGGCAGTTTATAAAACTCTACGAATAAATGTTAAAGGAACTAAGTACTGGCTAAGAGCTAATGGCTCTCGGCAACTATTTGCTGGCTTTTTAGAGGTAGATAGTAGCAAACAAAGTAAGGAAGATACAGATTTGCCTGAGTTAGAAGAAGGGGCAGCTGTGGAGCTAGCCGAGGTAATTCCGGAACAACACTTTACTCAACCGCCAGCTAAATATAGTGAAGCTAAATTAGTTAAGACTTTAGAGCAGCAAGGAATTGGTCGGCCTAGCACTTATGCTTCTATAGTCAGTACTATTGAACAACGAGGTTATGTTACTAAAGAAAATAAACGGTTTAAACCAACTGAGTTAGGAGAAATAGTTAACGAATTATTAATCGAGCACTTTCCTAATGTAACTAATATAGAGTTTACTGCTCAACTAGAAGCAGAGCTAGATAAGATTGAAGCTGGAGATAGTAATTGGGTTCAGGTATTGGATGAGTTTTATACTCCCTTTCAGCAGCGATTAGAAGCAGCTAGAGAAAATATGGAACCAGTGGAGTTTCCAGAACCAGAAACAGATGTTATTTGTGAAGAGTGTGGGCGGAATATGATAATTAAACACGGGCGGTATGGTAAGTTTTTAGCTTGTCCAGGTTTTCCTGATTGTAAGAATACTAAACCCTTATTAGAAAAAATGGGAGTTAAGTGTCCTGAGTGTGCAGATGGTGATGTAGTCAAAAGAAAGAGTAAACAAGGTAGTGTCTTTTATGGCTGTAGTAATTATCCTGAGTGTGAGTTTATGACTTGGTACCAGCCAGTAGATGAGGAATGCCCTGAGTGTGGTAATTTCCTAGTAGAAAAGAAGACTAAGCAAGAAATTAAGCGGTTTTGTATTGCTGAGGATTGTGATTACGAAATTACGGAGTGATTGTAAGGAGGAGATTGAAATGATGGAGGCAACAACAGTAATTGCAGTTAAAGAAGATGATCAAGTTGCTTTAGCTGGTGATGGTCAAGTGACAATGCAACATACTGTTATGAAGCATAGTGCAAGTAAGATTAGACGGTTACATGATGGCGAGGTGCTGGCTGGTTTTGCTGGTACAGCAGCTGATGCTTTTACTTTATTTGAGAAGTTTGAAGGTAAGTTAGAGGAGTTTCATGGTAATCTAAGGCGAGCAGCAGTTGAATTGGCTAAAGAATGGCGGACAGATAAGATGTTAAGAAAGTTAGAGGCCTTATTGATTGTGGCTAATGAAGATTCATTATTGGTTGTTTCTGGTACTGGAGATGTCATTGAACCTGATGATGGAGTGACAGCAATTGGTTCTGGAGGTTCTTATGCTTTAGCTGCAGCGCGAGCTTTAATTGATTCTTCTGATTTACCTGCTACAGAAATAGCTAATAAGTCATTACAGATTGCTTCTGACATTTGTATTTATACTAATGACCATATTACGGTAAAAGAAATTTAGAAGGGGGACTGTTAATGAAGGATTTGACTCCACAGGAGATAGTTGATCAGTTAGATAAGTATATTGTTGGGCAGGACGAAGCGAAAAAGTCAGTAGCTATTGCTCTTAGAAATCGCTACCGGCGGAAGAAGTTGGCTACTGATTTACGAGAAGAAGTGATTCCTAAGAATATTTTAATGATTGGCCCTACTGGGGTAGGAAAGACAGAAATAGCTCGTAGACTAGCTAAGTTGGCCCAGGCTCCTTTCATTAAAGTAGAAGTAAGTAAGTTTACAGAAGTAGGTTATATGGGCCGAGATGTGGAATCAATGATTAGAGATTTGGTGCGGAATTCGATTAGAATGATCCAACAGGAAAAAATGGAACAAGTAGCAGATAAAGCAGCTGAGTTGGCTGAAGAACGAATTTTGGATATACTATTACCGCTGCCTAAAGATCAGTCTAATAATCCTTTTCAGGGATTATTTGGAAATCAAGAGGACGATACAACTTCTAGTACTAGTAGTGAACAAGATGAACAACTTAAACGCAGTCGAGAAAAGTTACGTCGTAAGTTACAGGCCGGTGAACTGGAAGATAGAATGATTGAAATAGAAGTAGAGCAGACTAATTCCCAAATGGTTGAGATCTTTTCTGGCTCAGGAATGGAGGAATTAGGAGTTAATTTTCAGGATATTTTTGGCGGGATGTTCCCTAACCAAAAAGAAACTAAAAAAGTATCAGTAGAAGAGGCCCGAGAAATTCTTAAAGAGAAAGAAGCTCAGAAGTTAATAGATATGGATAAAGTTAGTCGGGAAGCTATTCAGCGAGTGGAAGAATCAGGGATTATCTTCTTAGATGAAATTGATAAAATAGCTGGTCAAGAAGCAGGTTCTAATCCGGATGTATCTAGAGAAGGCGTCCAAAGAGATATTTTGCCAATTGTCGAAGGTTCAACAGTTAATACTAAGCATGGTACTGTCCAGACAGACCATATTTTATTTGTTGCTGCGGGTGCTTTTCATGTCTCAAATCCAACTGATTTAATTCCTGAGTTACAAGGTAGATTTCCAATTAGAGTGGAGCTAAATAATCTATCTCAAGAAAACTTTAAAGAAATCTTAACTGAGCCAGAAAATGCTTTAACTAAGCAGTATAAAGCCTTATTAGCAACTGAAGATGTGGAGATCAAATTTACTATTGAAGCAATTGATGAATTAGCAGATATTGCTTATCAAGTCAATGAACAGACAGAAAATATTGGAGCAAGAAGACTACATACTATCATAGAGAAGCTACTAGAAGATCTTTCTTTTGAAGCACCAGAATTAGAGCAAAAGAAAGTAGAGATAACTCGGGAGTATGTGAAGGACAAATTAGATGATGTAGTAGCAGATAAAGATTTAAGTAAGTATATCCTTTAAATTCAAGCCAGAAGAGTGGTCTGATTTGAAATTAAAATAAAACTCAGGTATAATCTTTATATGGGAGTTAGTATCATTTATGGTAAATTAATAGTTGTGTGTGATTTAGAGTGGATATTAAGGAGGACATAGGATGGAAAAATTACTTACTAAGACCCGCAAAATAAATAGATTAATCCAACGATCAGCTGGTGGTCAAGCAGTTGATTTTGCAGAGATGGCTCAGGTATTGAGAGAATCTATTGCTGCCAATGTCTATTTAGTTGATCAAGAGGGAGAAATTTTAGGTTATAGTTTAGTTGATGAGTTTGAATGTGATATAATGTTACAGGAAGTAATTAGTCAGGATGTTTTTCCGGCTGAATATAATGATTGGTTGTTAGGAATCTACCATACCCAATCGAATTATGAACAAAAGCATGGAGCTTGTGTTTTTACAGAGGAAGAAGATTGTTTATTCAAGCATAAATTGACAACTATTGTACCTATCAATGGTGGAGGAGAGAGATTAGGGACTTTAATTTTGGCTAGATTTGATAAAGAATTTGATTCTTCAGATTTATTATTAGCTGAATATGGTGCTACTGTAGTAGGGATGGAGATGTTGAGATTAAAGAGTAAAGAACGAGAGAAAGAAGCTAGAAAGAAAGCAGCTGTTCAGATTGCGTTAGATACTTTATCTTACTCTGAATTAGAGGCAGTAGAACATATATTTGCTGTGCTAGATGGTACAGAGGGTTTACTGGTAGCTAGTAAAATTGCTGATAGAGTAGGAATTACACGGTCAGTAATTGTTAATGCTTTACGTAAATTTGAAAGTGCTGGAGTGATTGAAACTAAGTCCCTAGGGATGAAGGGAACTCACATTAAAATTTTGAATGATTATTTGTTAGAAGAATTAGAAAATTTAGATTGATATAGTTTTTTTAGGTGTGGCTTGCCACACCTTTTGTTATGTTTATTTACTTATTTAAGGATAAGGTTTATGTTCATTTTCGACAATTTAATGTTTTATTCACCATATTGTTAAATAAAATCAAATATTTTGCAGGGTATTTTAAATTTGATATTGAATTTATAAATATGAAGTTCTAGACATAACAGCAATGAATAGGGGGTCTGAGATGAAGTTATTTGGAACAAACATTGGCGTATTAGGAAAAGCATTAGATGGCTTACAGAAGAAACATCAGTCAATTAGTAATAATATTGCTAATGCTGATACGCCAAATTATAAAAGAAAACAAGTTAATTTTAAACAACAATTGGAATCTGCTATAGAAGATAAGAATCAGTTAGCAGTAACTAATAAAAGTCATATAGCTTTACATAAGAGTAATCTTAGCTCTGTAGAACCTAAAATGGCTACTGAAGAAGATACTAAAGTAAGAAAAGATGGTAATAATGTTAATATAGATGCTGAAATGGCTAATTTAGCTAAGAATACTATCAAGTATCAGACAGTTAGTAAGCAGTTAGGTAATCAATTCAATCGTTTACAGAATGTAATTAAAAAAGGAGGTAAATAATAGTGGGGATTTTTACCGGAGTTAATATTAGTGCTTCCGGATTAACAGCCCAAAGATTGCGGATGAATACTATTTCTAGCAATTTAGCTAATGCTAATACAACTCGGACTGAAGATGGAGGTCCATATCGCCGGAAGATACCTGTTTTTAAAGCACAATTAAATGATCAATTAAATCAAGATAAGCAACGACTAGGCGGGGTAGAAGTTACTGGAATAAAAGAAAGTGATCAACCTACTAAATTAGTACATAAACCTAATCATCCTGATGCTAATGAAGCAGGATATGTAGAGATGCCTAATATAGATACCACTTCTGAGATGACAGATATGATTTCTGCTACTAGATCTTATGAAGCTAATGTAACTGCTTTGAATTCAGCTAAAAAGATGGCTCGCAGTGCTTTAAAACTAGGATAAAAAGGAGGAAGAATAAATGCAGGTTGATAAACTAGCTAATTCTAACTTAACTGAACTTAATAAACAATTGACAGATGATACTAAGAAAAATAATGCTTCTTTTAAGAAGATACTACAGGATTCTTTACAACAGGTTAATCACCTCCAACAGCAGTCTAATCAGGCTAGTCAAGATTTAGCTTTAGGCAAAACAGAAAATATTCACCAGGTAATGATAGCTTCTCAAAAAGCTAAGACTTCTTTAGATCTAACAACAGCAGTCAGAAATAAAGCAGTCGATGCTTATAAGGAGATTATGAGGATGCGAGTGTGATAGAACTGGGACTAGGATTGAGGTGTAAATATGGTTGATAGTTGGGCAGAATTTAAAGAACAGATTCAACAGTTATGGACAGGACTGGATAAAAAAACTAAGATTATTATTGGTATTTCTGTTGTAACTACTATTATTGCTATAGCTATTTTAGTTAGTTGGGCTAGCCAGCCCGCTTATGAGGTCTTATTTAATAATTTATCTAATAAAGATGCTGGTGCTATAGTAGAAAAGTTAAAGGAACAACAAGTTGATTATAAATTAGAAAATCAGGGTTCAGCTATTTTAGTTCCCCAACAAAACGTTCATCAATTACGATTGGAGCTAGCTAATGATGGCTTGCCGGCAGGAGGCACAACTGGTTTTGAGTTATTTGATCAAAACCAGATTGGAACTACTGATTTCCAACAGAAAGTCAATTATAATCGCGCTTTATCTGGTAAATTATCACGAACTATTAAAGAATTTGATAATATTAGTTATGCTAGAGTACAGATTACTCCTGCTGAGAATAGTATTTATAAGGATAGAGAACAGCCAGCTAAAGCATCTGTTTTTTTAGAGCTAGATGGTTACCAAGAATTAGCTAAAAATCAAGTCCAATCTATAGCTAATTTGGTAGCTAGTAGTGTTAATAGCTTAGAACCTGCTCAAGTAACAATTGTTGATACAGAAGGGAATTTATTATCCGCTCAACTAGAAGAAAAAAATCAAGATGGTAAGTCTAGTTATCAACAATTAGAAGTCCAAAATAAATTTGAATCTGAGATAGAAAAAGATTTAAATGAGATGTTAACTAAAGTTTTAGGGATCAATAATTTTGTGGTTAAAGTTAATGCTGATCTTAATTTTGATCAACGAAATGTAGAAAGTAAAGAGTATAAACCAGTAGTTGATGATGAGGGCATAGTTCGTAGTGAGCAAGTTAAAGAGGAAAGCGAGGAAGGAAGTTCTAGTCAACCAGAAGGAGCACCCGGAACTACTTCTAATGTACCACAGTATCAGATGGATAACACTGAACAACAGAGTCGAGAGAGTTCTGAATCAGTTGTTAATTATGAAATTAATGAAAAGATCACCAAATATGTACAAGCCCCTGGTAATTTAGAACAATTATCTGTTTCTGTGATGGTTAATCAAGATTTAGACCAACAAAGACAAGAGTCAATCAGCGAAGCAGTCTCAGCAGCTGTTGGCTATAATGAAGAACGTGGTGATACTATTAGAGTTGTAGGGATGGAGTTTGATAATAGTCTAGAAGAGAGAATCAATCAGTCTAAGACTGCTGAGACAAGTCTAAGTCAAGATTTTTTATTGCTTCTAGCAGCTGTAATAGGAGCTTTGATCTTAATTATTACTTTTGTATTATATAGAAGAAGAGGTAGTGACGAAGAGGAAGTTGAACCTGGGCAAGAAGTCGATTATGTAGCAGATGAGGCAACGGAAGAATATGCTGCTACTGAAGAATTAACTGATGAAGAAGAGGAAGCCCAAAAACTACAGCGCCAATTGCGTAATCTGGCTTATGACCAGCCAGAAGAGATAGCAGAACTGATCAAGAGTTGGCTAGAAGAATAAAGGAGGCTATAATGTGCAACCACAAGATTTATCTGGTAAGCAAAAGGCTGCTATCTTGATGGTATCTTTAGGTCCTGATACTTCAGCAGAGATTTTCAAACATTTAGATGATGAAGAGATTGAAGAGTTAACACTAGAAATTGCTAACTTAGATAAAGTTCCAGCTGAGGTTAAGGAAGAGGTTTTAGGTGAGTTCCATCAGATGTGTGTAGCTTATGATTATATTAGTCATGGTGGTATGGATTATGCTAAGGAAGTACTAGAGAAAGCTTTAGGTGAATCAGAGGCTAATAATATTATTAATCGCTTAACTGCTTCTTTACAAGTTAGGCCTTTTGATGAATTAAGAAAGACTGACCCAGATCAGATATTAAACTTTATTCAAAATGAACATCCGCAGACAATTGCTTTGATTTTGGCTTATCTGGATTCTGAACAATCAGCTAGTATTATGTCTGGATTGTCGGAAGAAAAACAGACTAAAGTGGCGAAAAGGATTGCTCTTATGGAGCGGACTTCGCCTGATGTGATTAGGGAAGTAGAACGGGTCTTAGAACAGAAGTTATCTTCTTTAATGACGAATGAATATTCCCAAGCTGGAGGTCTTGATTCTATTGTAGAGATTTTAAATTTATCCGATCGCGGTACAGAAAAACAAATCTTAGAAGATCTGGATAATGATAAGCCTGAATTAGCAGAAGAAATTAAACAAAAGATGTTTGTCTTTGAGGATATTACTCTATTGACTGACCGGGATATTCAGATGATATTACGTCAGGTTGATACTGATGATCTAGCCTTAGCACTCAAAGGCTCTAATGATGAAGTAGGAGAGAAAATTTATAGTAACCAGTCTAAACGAGCAGCTGAAATGTTAAAAGAGAATATTGAATATCTAGGTCCAGTTAGAATTAGCGATGTGGATGAAGCGCAACAAAAGATTGTTAATGAAATTAGACGATTAGAAGAAGAAGGAGAGATTGTGATTGATCGTGGGGGAGGAGATGAGGTAATTGAGTAATGTAATTAAGTCTAACCAAATTAAAACAGGAACTAAGTTTGATTTTTCTCATTCCTCACAACAAGAAGAAGCTTCGCAGGAAGATGTAACTGCTAGTGACCAACAAGAAGAAAGCGAGAAGATTATAGTTCAGGCAGAACAAAAAGCAGCCGAGATAATTGCTCAAGCCAAAGAAGAAGCGCAAGAGATTAAACAGGAAGCTACTCAGCAAGCGCAACAGGAAATAGAAGCAGCTAAGGAGCAGGCTCACAAAGAGGGTTACCAAGCAGGCTTTGCGGAGGGCCAACAAGAAGCCCAGGAGGAAGCAGTGGCTGAGTTTAAAGAATTTATGGCTCAGTTAGAGGAGAAGTCTGCTACTATTTCTCAGTTAGTAGAAGAAGAATTGGCCCAAGTTAGCAGCGAGGTGCTTGAATTAGTGACTGCTATTAGTAGACAAGTAATTAACCGAGAACTTAGTCTGGATGATAGTTTAATTTTGGATCTAGTTAAAGATGCCTTGCTGGCGATTGAAGAAGAAAAAGAAGTTAAGATTAGAATCAATCCCCAGGACTTAGAAGTATTATCTACAGCTAAAGAAGAATTAATCAAAACTAGCAATCTAGAAGAGATAGAATTGGTTACTGACCAAAGTATTGACTTAGGTGGTTGTATTATAGAAACTGACTTTGGTGGGGTTGATGCTACTATCTCCTCTCAGCTGGCCCAGATTGAAGAAGAATTAAGGACAGTGAATGATAATGAGTAAGATGTTGGCCCAGGATAAGTTACTGGCTGCAATAGAAAAGACCTCTACTAAGAGAAGATTTGGAAAGGTTAAACGAGTAGTAGGTTTAACTATTGCATCAAAGGGGCCAACTGTCCACTTAGGTGAGTTATGTTTGATCCAACCTAAATTTGATGTAGACCCTATTCAAGCTGAGGTAGTAGGTTTTAAAGAAAATAATATTTTATTAATGCCTTTAGGAGAGATGAAGGGGATTAGTCCTGGTTGTAAGGTATTTGCTACTGGAGATTCACTGCAAGTAGAAGTTAGTGAAGATTTATTAGGTCAGGTGCTAGATGGTTTAGGAGATCCTTTAGCAGAGTCTGAACTTGATATATCTGGTGTTAATTATTCAGTAGAGAATGAACCACCTAATCCTTTAGCTAGACAGCGAATTACTGAACCTTTATCTTTAGGAGTCAGAAGTTTAGATGGTTTATTAACTTGTGGTAAAGGACAGAGGATAGGAATTTTTGCTGGTAGTGGTGTAGGTAAAAGTACTTTATTAGGTATGATTGCCCGCAATACTGATGCTGATATTAATGTAATTGCTTTAATTGGTGAGCGAGGTAGAGAAGTCCGGGAGTTTATAGAAGAAAGTTTAGGTCCAGCTGGGCTAGAGAAATCTGTAGTGGTGGTAGCAACGTCAGACCAACCAGCTTTAGTCAGATTAAAAGGAGCTTTGGTAGCTACTAGTATTGCTGAATATTTTAGAGATCAAGGCAATGATGTAATGTTAATGATGGATTCAGTAACTCGGTTTGCTATGGCTCAACGAGAGGTAGGTCTAGCAGTAGGAGAACCTCCAGCAACTAGAGGGTATACTCCTTCTGTTTTTGCTATCTTACCTAAACTAATGGAACGAGCTGGAGCAGGAGAATCCGGAACGATTACTGGTTTATATACAGTATTAGTAGAAGGCGATGATATGAGCGAACCAATTGCTGATGCTGTGCGGAGTATTTTAGATGGACATGTTGTCTTATCTCGCGAGCTAGCAGCCCAAAATCACTATCCAGCTATTGATGTTTTAGAAAGTGTTAGTAGAGTGATGGATGATATTGTAGCTGATAAGCACCAACAGGCTGCTAATCAACTAAGGAAAGTACTAGCTACTTACGAAGAATCAAAGGATCTAGTTAATTTAGGTGTTTACGAAGAAGGCAGTGACCCCGAGTTGGATTATGCACTAGAGAAATTAAATGAGGTAAATGATTTCTTACAGCAGGGGATTGCGGAAAGTAGTAGTTATCAAGAAACAGTTAATTGGCTAGTTAATATCTTTGCTGGAGAGTGATTAAATGAAAGAATTTGAATTTCGCCTACAGTCTTTATTGGATTTAAGAGAGCAGGAAGAACAGGCTTTAGAAAAGGAATTATTTGAGTTAAAAAGCAGCTATAATGAAGTTAAAGAGGAATTAGCTGAAGTACAAACTGACAAGCAAAAGTGGCATCAGAAGTTAAATGAAGCTAGTCAGCAAGGGATTACTGCTCAGCAATTAGAGAGATATCGTAATTATATTACTTATTTGGAAGGCGAAATAGAAGAATTAGCTTTACAGTTGGAATATTGGCAGGAACAAGTGGCTGATTGTCAACAACGGCTATTAGAGAAAGTTAAACAGCGGAAGGTATTATCTAAATTAAAGGAAAGACAATATGAGTCATACCAAGAAGAATATCTGCAGCAAAGACAAAAACTAGATGATGAAATAGCCATTAATAATTTTAACCACCATGGGACTAGTTCTTCTGGGTTAGGCTAGGAGGATATTGGATGATGAAAAAAATATTATCAGGGTTTCTAGTGCTTATCTTATTAGCAGGGTCAACTCTTTATCTATTAGATTTAGTGGAAGTATTTACTTGGGCAGAATTAAAAACTACTAGCCTCCAACAACTAAAGAGGATACCTGCAATTGAAAAGTACCTTGTCTCCCAAGAGGAGAACCAAAAGCTAAAACAGGAATTGGAGACAGTCAATAGTAAGTTAGAGGAAATGAAACGAAAGAATAAACAGCTATTAGAGGAATTAGAAAAAACTAAAACAACAATTGATCAACGAGAGGAAAGAATTAATAGTCTTCAGGAGGAGTTAAGCCAACAAGAGAGTGAACAACAGGATTATAATCAGAAAGTTGCAAATTTAACTGAAATTTATAGTAGTATGGAAGAGGAAAAGGCTGCTAATATCCTATCTGGACTGAAAGCTAAGTTAACAATAGATATTTTAGAAAAAATGGACCAGGAGAATGTAGCTGAGATTTTAGAGTTAATGCCTACTGAAGTAGCAGTCGAGATTTCTACCGAATTATCTCGTTAGGAGGAGGTGAGATAGCAAGTGGGGATAGGAGCACAAGTTACTAATTTGGCCCAAATGGATACTGCGCAAGCTAGCAAGCAGTCTAGCTTTTCGAAAGGAAGTCAGTCTGCAGAAAAGACTAGTGATTCAGCCGATGGATTTCTGTCTTCTTTACAACAGAAGATAGATCAGGCAACTGAGACTGAAGCTGAAGATAACAAACTACAGAAGTTATTGGCTAAGAAAGAAAAGGGCGAAGAGTTAGACCAAGCTGCTATAGAGGAGTTAGTCAGTCTGCTCCAGAATTTAAATTCCCAACTAAAGAACAAGTTATTAGCTAATAATCAAGAAATCAATCAGGAATTATTACAAAATTTAAAACAACAGTTACAACAGCTAAATAAACATTTAGCTAAATCAGATGGAGAGTCTAAGCTTTTAGGACAGCAGTTGCAGATAGACAAGCAACAAGCAAACTGGGACAGTAAGCAATTCAATTCGCAGCTAAAATCCTTATTACAGGGATTAAAAAAAGTAGATCAGAAATTCACTTTAGGCTCGCAAGCCCAACAAGATGCTGCTAAGTTACATAAACTATTAACTAAATTAGATGGACAAGTAGTAAATTTAAATAAAACTAGTCAGCAGAATGATCGTTCAGATAGAAAGTTGGCCCGACAACAAGTAACTAAGGAATCACCTAAGAAGTCAACTGCTAAGTTTAAATCGTCTTCCAAAAATTTAAACCAACAACTAGAGCAACTAAAAACCAGTCTCCGATCCGAATTGACTAGTAAAGAAAAAGCAGGAACTAGTGATTTGCAGCAAAAGGTTAAAGGAGAAAGTAATTTAGATCTGATAGTTAATAATTTAAAGACTGCCCAGACAGTAAATAATAAGAGTAAAGTAGTTGTTAATAATCAGCAAGTAAAGTTTAAGGATTTTCTCCAACAAATAACTGAGAAAAGTAACCTATCAGCTAAGAAAGCAGGAGATAAGATTACTCTGCAGTTAGAGCCTAAATCACTAGGTAAGTTACAGATTAAGCTAGGTTTGGATAATGGAACTATGACAGCTAAAATACTGACCGAAAATAGTAATGTTAAAGACTTACTAGATGGTAATTTAGGGCAACTGAAAGCAGCCCTAGATCAAAAGGATTTACAGATAGAACAACTTGAAGTATCAGTTAGTCACGAAGAAGAAAAATTTAATGAACAACAGTTTGAAGATAGTGATAGTAACCGACAGCATAAATTTGACTTTGAGGAAGAAACTAACGAAGAATTTGATTTATCACTAGCTGAAATAGAAGAAAGTGATCAGTTAGAAACAGAAGTTTTAGGAAGAGAAGTTAAGGAAACTCAAGAAGAATTATTAGCTAGTGATGATGTTGATTATGTAGTGTAAGGAGGTAGTAGAATGGATTCTATTCAGTCTAGTCAGGCTACAAGTAGTTCGACTCCTAGTCAGCAGACAAGTCTCCAACAAAGTGACTTAGGAAAAGAGGAATTTCTAGAATTATTAGTCAGTCAATTACAGAACCAAAACCCAATGGAGCCGATGAAGAATAAAGAATTCATGGGCCAAATGGCACAGTTTAACTCTCTCCAACAGATGCAGAGTTTAAATAATAATATGTCCCAGTTTATGAAGCATCAACAGTTATCTCAAGCTGGTAACTTAGTAGGTAAAAAAGTAAAAGTCTTAAATAGTGAAACTGGCCAAGAACTAACTGGTAAGGTTTCTAAAGTCAAGATGAATGATTCTGATCCGCAGGTAGTAATTGGTGGTCAGGAATATGCTATGAATAATATTCAAGAGGTAATGGCAGAGAAGTAGGTTAATTAGTATTATCAACTGTAAACTGTAAATTGTAAACTGTAAACTAATCAGGGAGGTCAAATTATGTTACGGTCAATGTACGCTGGTGTCTCCGGAATGCAGGCTCATATGGATAAAATGGATATTGTAGGTAATAATATCTCCAATGTTAATACAACTGGTTATAAAAGCAGTCGAGCTACATTTAAGACAATGCTGAGTCAAACAATCCAAGGTGCTTCAGCTCCCCAGGATGATCGAGGGGGAACAAACCCTAAACAAATTGGCTTAGGAACTACTCTAGGTAGTATTGATAAAGACATGGGCCAAGGTAACTTAAAGTCGACAGGTCGTAATACTGATCTTGCTATTCAAGGAAATGGTTTCTTTGTGCTTAATGATGGCGGGGCTAATAAGTATACTCGATCTGGCTCTATGAGCTTTGATAAAGATGGTTATTTGGTTAATTCGACTAATGGTTATCGATTACAAGGGTGGCAGGCTGATGCTAGTGGGAATGTTGATACTAATGGTGAATTAGAAGATATTACTTTAAAACAGAATATGGATGCCAATGCTACAACTGAGGTAACTTACGCTGGCAATTTGGATGGTAATGCTGCAGAAGATGATACAAGAACTACCACTATGAATGTTTATGATTCGCAAGGTAGTGAACATACTGTAGAATTAGATTTTACCAAGAATAGTAATCCTAATGAATGGAGTTATGAGGTAACTAATGTTTCTGATAGTGATAATGTTGATGATGATAGTGGTACACTTGAATTTGATAGTGATGGTAATGTGACTGCTGGAGGAACATCTACTTTAGAATTTGACCCTGCTGGTGGTGGAGGAGATGGTCAACAAGTTACTTTAGATTTCACTCAAATGACTCAACAAGCTGGCGATATGACAGCTGATGTAGATACCATTGATGGTTATCAATCCGGATCTTTAGAAAAATTTTCGATAGGCCAATCAGGTGAGATTACTGGTTTCTATGATAATGGTAAACGGCAGACAGTAGGTCAGGTTGCTGTAGCTGATTTTAATAACCCAGGTGGATTAAATGAGGATAGCGATACGATGTTTAGTACTTCTAATAACTCAGGTCCGGCCCAGATAGGAAGTCCTAATACAGGTGGTTTTGGTTCTTTAAGTGCTGGGACTTTAGAGATGTCCAATGTGGACTTATCCCGCCAGTTTTCGGAGATGATTACTACTCAACGTGGTTTCCAGGCTAACTCGAAGACTATCTCAACTTCAGATAAGATACTCCAACAATTAGTTAATCTTAAACGTTAATGAGTGATAACGAGGAGAGAATTCTCTCCTCGTTGTGAATTCGGTCTATATAGGAGTTGATAAGTGATTATCAAACTAAGCAGATTAAATGATTCAGAGTTGGTGGTCAATGCCGAATTGATTAAGACTGTAGAGGCTACGCCAGATACAGTAATCACGTTAACAACTGACCAGAAACTGATTGTTAAAGAAACAGTTGATGAGGTGATTGCTAAAGTAGTTGCTTATAAACGGAGGATTCAGGTTAAGCCAGAATAGGAATGGGGTGTCAGACTGTGGAGCTTGATTTTGCATCAATTATAGGATTAATCTTAGGACTATTCTTGGTTGTTATGGGGATGATGTTACAGAATAGTATTTTAGTTTATGCCAGTGCTACTTCGGCTTTGATTGTAGTTGGAGGTACTCTAGGTGCAATAATCCTTGCTTATTCTTTTGATCACCTAAAAGATGCTTTATTCTCATTAAAAATAGTATTTTCTAGTCGGAATGATGAAGTAAGTGAAGTAATTTCGGTACTTGTTAGTTTTGCTGAAAAAGCTCGGCGAGAAGGATTACTAGCTTTAGAAGAGGAAAGTAACCAACTAGATGATGAATTTTTACAGAAAGGGATCCAATTGGTAGTTGATGGTACTGACCCAGAGTTGATTAAGAGTATTTTAGAAACAGAGCTTGATTTTATGCGAGAGCGTCATTCAATCACTTGGGGAGTTTTTAGTAAAGCTGGTGAGTTGGCCCCTTCTTTTGGGATGATAGGGACTTTAATTGGTCTTATAGGGATGTTAAGTCAGCTAGATAATCCTGACCAATTAGGAAGTGGGATGGCTACAGCTTTAATTACTACTTTTTATGGTTCATTACTAGGTAATTTAGTATTTGTTCCTATGGCTGAAAAACTAAAGGTCAAAAGTGAAGAAGAAATTTTAGTTAAAGAAGTAATGATTGAAGGAATCCTGTCGATTCAAGCAGGAGAAAACCCACGGATTGTAGAAGAAAAGCTAAAAGCCTTTTTAGCTCCTGATTCTCGCTCGCAAATAGAAGAGGAAGAAGTGGTGAATATTAATGCGACGGGATAGGCAACAGAAAGCAGATGATGATAGTGGAGCAGACTGGATAACTACCTATGCTGATATGATCACTTTATTGCTTGCTTTTTTTGTCTTATTATATTCTTTTTCTTCTGTAGATAAGACTAAATTTAAGACTATGATGGAAGGACTCCAAGGAAATTTAGGGGTCTTAAAAGGAGGTAAGACTATTACCTCCTCTAAGATGATTGATCAAGGATTGGATGGCTCAGAGGTCAGTAGAAGGCTTAATAATTTATATCGGAAAGTAGCTAAGTATATAGAAGATAACAACCTACAAGAAAGAGTTAATTTAGATGTAGATAATAGAGGCTTAACTATTAGATTTACTGGTAAATTGTTATTTGGTTTAGGCGAGGCAGATATTAAGCCAGAGGCTACGGAGATTTTAAATCAGATAGCTAATTTCATCCAAACAGTTCCTAATCAGGTAACAGTGGAGGGACATACTGATAATTTACCAATTAATAATTCGAAATTCCCTACTAACTGGGAGTTATCTACAGCTAGAGCTACTAATGTAATTAGATACTTTATAGAAAAGGATGATATTGATCCTAGTCGCTTATCAGCAGCAGGTTACTCAAAGTATAAACCACTTCATCCGAATAATAATCCGCAAAATCGGGCCTTGAATCGACGAGTGGATGTTGTTATTTTAAAGATGGAAGACCAGGGTAAGAAGGAGGATGTAATTAATGAGTGACGAAAATCAGGGGATTAGTTATATACTAATAGTAATAATAGTTTTATTTTCAGTAGTACTAGCTAGTGGAGCATCTTATTTTATGTTATTCCAGTTTGGTGGGTTAAATAGTAACCAACAAGTAGCAGAAGAGGCTACAGCAGATAAAAAATTAGGGCCAACTACTAATTTAGATCAGTTTTTAGTAAATTTAGCTGATGGTAGAGAATATGTTAAGATGAATATCTCTTTTGAAGTCAGTAATCAAGAGACAGTTACCGAGATAGAAGAACGAAAGCCACAAGTTAGAGATAGGATTATTTCTATCTTAAGAACTAAAAATCATCAACAGATCACTTCTAATCAAGGAACTAGAAAACTAAGAACAGAAGTAATGGAGCAGGTTAACCAAATTTTATTGAAAGGTAAGATTACAAATGTTTTCTTTACAGAATTTATTGTCCAATAGTTGGTTAATATATTATTTCGTGCTTTGGAAATAGGTAGGGGGGAGCGGTATGTCTTCAGATCGAGTATTAAGTCAAGATGAAATAGATTCTCTGTTAGATGCCATGTCTTCTGGGGAAGTAGAAGCAGATGATCTAAAAGAGGAAGAAGAACAACAAGTCGAAGTCTATGATTTCAAACATCCTAATAAATTATCTAAAGATCAACTAAGAACACTACGTATGATTTACGAAGGTTTTGGTCGCTTAGTCAGTACTGCTATCTCAACTAAGTTAAGAACAATGGGTAAAATTGAGGTTGCTTCTATTGAACAGTTGTCCTATGATGAATTTATCCGTTCCTTACCACAACCTACAGTGATGGCTACGTGTGATTTTAATCCTTTTCATGGTGAGTTTATTATTGAGATGAATCCTAAAGTTGCCTTTAGTATTGTTGAGCGTACCTTTGGGGGCGGAGTTAGCTCCAGTGAGAATGAAGTTAGAGAGTTTACTGATATTGAAGAAGTAGTACTGAAAAAGATAACTAAGATGTTTTTGGAAAACTTTGCTGAAGCTTGGGAGAATGTAGCTGATTTACGGCCTAGGTTGAAGGAACTAGAATCAAATCCTCAGTTTACTCAGATAGTACCTGGTAATGATATGGTGATTTTAGCTACTTTTAATACATATATTGGCGATACAGGAGGACTAATTAATATTTGTATTCCTTATATTGTGTTAGAGCCTATTGTATCTAAGTTGAGTGCCCAGTATTGGTTTTCAGCTACTAGAGATGAGATCGATGAAGAAGGAAAGCAAAAGTTAAAGCAAGGTTTAGGTCGAGCTAAGTTGCCGATTGAAGTTGAATTAGGTAAAACTAATATTAAAGTTGGTGAATTATTGAAATTGCAAGAAGGAGATGTTTTACGGTTAGATACTAAATCAGATGATGATTTAACAATTAGTATAGATCAGCGAGCTAAGTTTAAAGGAGAGCCAGGAAAATTAGATAATAAACTGGCAGTAGAAATTATATCTGCTATTTCTGAAGAGGAGTGGGAGGGAGAAAGTAATGAATGATGAGGTTTTATCGCAAGATGAAATTAATGCTTTATTAAATGAAGAAGAGAAAGCTGATAGTAATGAACAAGAGGATTCTGAGTTAATCTCGGATTTAGTTAGAGATGCTTTAGGCGAAGTAGCAAATATATCAATGGGGTCAGCTGCTACAGCTTTATATGGCCTACTAGATAAAAAGGTAGAAATCACTGCTCCAGAAGTAGAAGTTAGTACCTTACAGAGTTTAATTGATAGCTACGCTCGACCTTGTGTAGTAGTTGACGTCCAGTATGTAGAAGGTCTAGAAGGTAGCAACCAGATGATCTTAGAAACTGAAGATGCAGCTATTATTACTGATTTAATGATGGGAGGGGATGGAACAGAACCGCCTAGTGAATTATCAGAGATGCATATGAGTGCTGTGGGAGAAGCTATGAATCAGATGATGGGCTCGGCTTCTACTTCGATGTCTGATTTCTTTGCTGGAGATAAGATTAATATTTCTCCTCCAGAAGTAGAATTGTTAGAGGTAAAGAAAGAAACTTTTGATTTTGAGAGCATTGAACCAGAGGATGGAGTAGTTCAAGTTATATTTGATATGCATATTGGGGATTTAATCGATAGTCAAATTGTGCAGGTGATGAGTATTGATTTTGCTGAACAATTAGCTCAGGGATTGATGAATCTTAATCAACAAGTAACTGAAGAGGAGCAGGATATTGATCAGCAGCAGCCAGAAGAATTCAGTCAATCTCAACAGCAACAGTCTGTTTCTCAACAGTCCCAGAGTCAACCAAGACAGCAACCAAGTCTGCAGCAACAAAATCAGCAACCCCAGCCTAATGTAGAAGTTCAGAATGTGGAGTTTGATGATTTAAATAATGGGCAGGTTACTGATGACCAGCATGATATTAGTATGATCTATGATGTTGATTTAGATTTAACAGTTAGATTAGGTAAGGCAGAAATGCCTATTAAAGAAATTTTAGATTTAGGATCTGGTTCAGTAATTGAACTAGATAGATTAGCTGGTGAACCAGTTGACTTACTAGTTAATGGAAAGTTAATTGCGCAAGGAGAGGTTGTTGTGATTGATGAGAACTTTGGCTTTAGAGTAACAGATATTATTAGTTCACAAGAGCGCTTAAAGAAATTATAAATTTAGTAAGGCGGATATTATGAATTATACCCTACAATTGATTAAAGTAATTGCTGTATTAGGAAGCGTCTTAAGTTTATTTTATCTGGTAATGAAATTTGTCAGGAAGTATCGGTTTAATAATCAAGCTCAACAAATTCAAATTTTAGATAGGTGTCATTTAACAGCTAACCACGTAATTTATCTACTGCAGATAGTAGATAAAATCTGGTTAGTTAAATCAACTCAGGATAATCTGGAATTTATTCAACAATTGGAGATAGATCAGGCAGAGCTACAGGATAAGGGGGACAACCAACTTGTGAACTTGTTCCAGAAAGGTAAGGATGAAGAAGAATGACTAGAAGCAATCAGTTGATTGGAGTACTAATTATAGTTATTTTGTTGGTAGCGCAAGGGAGCGCTTTAGCAGCTCCTCAATTGGAAATTCCTAATATTAATTTGGAAATTGGTGCGGGAGGATCCCAACCTCAGGATTTAGCTGTATCTTTACAGATTTTATTTTTATTAACTGTTTTAACTGTAGCTCCAGCTATTTTGATTCTCTTGACTTCTTTTACTAGGATAGTTATTGTGCTATCTATACTTAAAAGAGCAATTGGAACTAGAAAAATGCCTCCTAGTCAAGTAATGGTTGGTTTAGCTATCTTTTTAACGATTTTTATTATGGCTCCGATAGGTCAGGATATTAACGAGAATGCTTTACAGCCCTATTTAGCAGAGGAAATAGAGCAAAGTACTGCTCTAGAGCAGGCTGTACAACCACTGCGTGAGTTTATGTTTGAACAGACTCGAGAGAAGGACATAGCTTTATTTGTTAACTTATCCCCAGTTGAACAACCTAATAATCACCAAGACTTAGCAATTCATATTTTAATTCCTGCCTTTGTGATCAGTGAATTAAAGACGGCTTTTCAGATTGGGTTTATGATTTATCTGCCCTTTATAGTGATTGATATGATTGTAGCTAGTACTTTAATGTCAATGGGGATGATGATGTTACCACCAGTGATGATTTCTTTACCCTTTAAGATATTATTATTTGTATTAGTTGATGGGTGGTATTTAGTCATTAAATCGTTAGTGGAGACCTTTTAGTAAGGAGTGAAGAGTAGTGAATAAATTATTGGTACTTGAAATAGGTCGTAAGAGCCTATTGACTGTGATTAAGGTAACTGCTCCTATGTTAGGTTTGGGGATGTTAGCCGGATTGACAATTAGTATCTTTCAGGCAGCAACTCAAATCCAAGAGCAGACTTTAACTTTTATTCCTAAAATCTTGGCAGTCATTATAGCTCTTTTTATTTTTGGCCCCTGGATGTTGAATGTGTTGACTGGTTTCATCACGGAGTTATTTACTAATATCCCTAATTACATTAGTTGACAGGAGTTAATTAAATGATTGAACAGCAGTTGGTAGTCCAGATTTATTATTTTAGTTTAATTGTTAGCAGACTTGTAGGGGTGTTTGTTTTAACACCTATTCTAGGTAGTAATGCAATCCCCCGTCAGCTTAAAATTGGTTTGATTGTCATTTTTTCTGTTGTTTTGATGTCGACTATAGCAGATAAAGAAGGAAGTATTCCTAACTTATATAATATGGTTTTTCAGTTGGTTACAGAATTAAGTCTGGGATTAATAATTGGTTTTATTTTATTACTAGCTTTTACAGTTGTTCAGTTGGCTGGTGAATTTATTGATCGGCGGATGGGCTTTGCTTTAGCTAATGTAATGGATCCTCAACATGGTAGTCAGGTACCTTTGATTGGACAATTTAAAAATATATTGGCTACTCTTATTTTTTTGCAGATTAATGGTCATCATCGCCTGTTAAAATTGTTGGCTAAGAGTTTTGAGTTGGTAAAATTAGGTGAGGTTTCTTCTTCAGTTGCTTTTACTAAGCGTTTGTTAAGAATAATTGGAGATTTATTTCCCTTAGCATTTAAAGTTTCTTTGCCGATTGTAGGAACTTTATTTGTGGTTGATATAGCTTTTGGATTAGTAGCAAGAACTGTTCCCCAAATGAATATTTTTGTTGTTGGTTTACCAGTTAAATTATTTATAGGAATGATTATGTTATTTATTATACTACCTAATTATATTGATTTTTTAACAGAGATTTTTGCTGATAGTTTTCAGGATTTATATAATCTATTACAATTGTTAGGGGCTAGAGGGGGCTAATAAGATGCCTGATGAAGAAAAAACAGAAGATCCAACCCCCAAACGGAGAGAAGAAGCCAGAGAGGAAGGCCAAGTAGCCCAGAGTACTGAGATAAGTAGTGCTTTTACTCTGTTATTTAGTTTTGTGTTACTTTATTTTTTAATAGCTCAAATGATGAATCAGTTACTGAATTTTTTTGATAAAATATTTATCAATTACTTTACAATGAAATTAACAATTAATAACTTTCATACCTTGCTTATGGAAGTTATATTAATTGTTTTACAGATTGTAGCTCCCTTAATGGTTACTATAGCAATAGTGGGGGTCTTGATTAACTATTTACAGATTGGCTTTTTATTTACTACTAAAATCTTAGTACCTAGTTTTAGTGATTTAAATCCGATTGAAGGGGCTAAACAAATAATATCTAAAAAAACTTTTGTTGAGCTAATTAAGTCTATATTTAAGATTGGCTTGACTGGCTACCTTGTTTATACAACTATCAAAAATGCAGTTCCTGTCTTAGCAACACTGATGAATGGGAAAATTAAAGATGCTTTAACAGTCTTGGCTGGAATAATCTTTGCTTTAGCAATGAAGATCAGTGCTGCTTTTATTGTATTAGGGATTGCTGATCTCTTTTATCAACGCTGGGAGCATGAACAACAGTTAAAAATGAGTAAAAAGGAAGTGGAAGAGGAAAAGAAACAAACCGAAGGTAATCCAGAGGTAAAATCCAAACGAGACGAAAAACAACAGGAAATGGCTCAGAGTCGGATGATGCAGGATGTATCTGATGCTGATGTAGTAGTTACTAATCCGACTCATATTGCTGTAGCTCTTGAGTTTGATAGAGAAGAAATGGAGGCACCAGTAGTGGTAGCTATGGGCCAAGATGAATTAGCCCATAAGATAAAACAAGTAGCTAAGGAACACGAGATAGAAATTGTAGAAGAAAAACCATTAGCTAGAAGTTTATATAGCATGGTTGATATAGGGGATGAAATCCCAGCGGAATTATATAAAGCAGTAGCAGAAATTTTGGCTTATGTTTACCGGTTAAATCAGGATGATTGATATATTGTGTCACCTATGGTGACACAGTCGTCAGTCGTGTGCTGTGTGCTGTCAGCCAATTCAAAACCTTTAAATTCAAAATCTAACCCCTTAAGATTAATATGTTTTAAGGGATTTGAGCAGATCTATGGTTTTGAATTTGATTTGGCTCACGACTTATCTTACAGGTCTAGAAAATAGACCTTCCGTAATAAAAACCATTTGCACATAGCTGATAGCTGTGGCACGAAAGTGACACAATATATCCATAAATTTTACCAATCAAAAATAAGATTGCTTAATAATTTAATTATTCAACAAGGTAAAAGAATTATAAAGGGTTTGAATTCGATTTTAACTGTACACTGTAAATTATAAACTGAAGAGAAAGGAGGGATTTATGTGGCTTCATCTTCATCACAGGGATTAATTGAAAATTTAAGTCAGTATAATGATCTTATTTTCGCTTCAGCAGTAATTATGATTGTGGTAATGTTTATTATTCCCTTACCTACGATCTTATTGGATGTTTTATTAACTTTAAATATTAGCTTAGGATTAACTATTTTATTAGTAGCTATGTACTTAGAAGATCCATTAGAGTTATCAGTCTTTCCGTCTTTGCTTTTGATAGCTACTTTATTTAGATTAGGTTTAAATGTATCTACTACTAGATTGATTTTAGGACAAGCTGATGCTGGTCAGGTTATTGAGGCATTTGGTAATTTTGTAGTAGGTGGTAATTATATTGTAGGTTTTGTTATTTTTGTTATCTTAGTGGCTATTCAGTTTATTGTAATTACCAAAGGTGCTGAACGAGTAGCAGAAGTTTCGGCTCGATTTACTCTGGATGCTATGCCTGGTAAGCAAATGAGTATTGATGCTGATTTAAATTCTGGTTTAATTACTGAGGCAGAAGCTAGAGAGAAGCGGGAAAAGATTAGACAGGAAGCAGATTTTTATGGTGCTATGGATGGTGCCAGTAAATTTGTTAAAGGTGATGCTATTGCTGGGATTGTGATTACTTTGATTAATGTAATTGGCGGTTTAGTGATTGGAGTTATTCAACTAGGAATGCCAGTTACAGAAGCTGTACAGACCTATACTCTGTTGACAGTAGGCGATGGTCTTGTCAGTCAAATTCCTGCGTTATTGATTTCTACTGCAACTGGTATTATAGTTACTAGAGCTGCTTCAGAAGAAAGTTTAGGTTTTGAATTTACCAAACAGATTTTTAATCAACCTAAAGCTTTGTGGTTAGTAGCAGGAGTTATATTTTTGTTAGGGGTTTTAACTCCTTTGCCAGTAGTACCTTTTGCAGGATTGGGGTTACTATTTGCAGGGCTAGGATATGCACTTTATGATACGCAACAGGAAGCGGAGATGACAGAAGAAGAAATAGTAGAAGAGGAAGCAGAAGCAGAAGAGTACAAAGAAGAAGAAAATCTTAGTGAATTACTACAGGTTGATCCTATGGAAGTAGAAGTCGGTTATAATTTAATTCCGTTAGTTGTCCCTGAACAGGGAGGCGATCTATTAGATCGGGTATCAATGATTAGACGCCAGTGTGCTTTAGAGTTAGGAATGATTATTCCTCCAATTAGAATTAGGGATAATATGCAACTAGAACCTAATTATTATCAAGTTAACTTACGCGGGATTGAGATTGCTAGTTATGAAGTCCATCCTGATAAATATTTGGCTATGGATTCTGGGATGGCCACGCAGGAGATTGATGGTCTAGAAGCAAGAGAACCTGCTTTTGATCTACCAGCTTTATGGATTAACGAAGAGGAAAAAGAAAGAGCAGAAATGGCTGGTTATACAGTAGTTGATCCTCCATCAGTGATGGCTACTCACCTGACTGAATTAGTTAAAGACCATGCTTATGAATTATTAGGTAGACAAGAAGTTAAAGAATTGTTAGATAATGTAGAACAGGATCACCCGGCAGTAGTTGATGAATTGGTGCCTGATTTATTATCTATTGGTCAGATTCAAAAGGTACTCCAAAATTTATTACAGGAACGAGTTTCCATTCGTGATTTAGTCTCTATTTTAGAGGTGTTAGCTGATCAAGCATCTAATACACAGGATACTGACATTTTAACTGAGTATGTGCGCCAGGATGCTTTATCCCGCCAGATTTCGGAAAAGTATCAAGATGATGAAGGTAATCTAGCGGTTATAACCCTGGATGCGCAGGTAGAAGAGACCATTTCTAATTCTATTGAGCAGACTGAACAAGGATCTTATATTGCTTTAGATCCTAATACAGCTCAAGAGATCTATAATAATCTATCTGAAGTAATAGAGCATGTCTCTAGTCAGGGCTATGATCCAGTAGTTTTAACATCTCCTATTGTCAGGTTCCATTTTAAGGAATTGACTGTAGAAGTTACTCCTGATTTAACTGTATTATCCTTTAATGAGTTAGAGCCAGATGTTAATGTGCAAAATATAGGGACGGTGAGAATATAATGAAAGTAAAGAAGTATCGGGCTGAAGATATGCAATCAGTTATGATGAAGGTTAAAACTGATTTAGGAGATAATGCAATTATACTCCATAGTAGAAAGTTTAAAAAAGGCGGTTTTTTTGGTTTTTTTGCGCAAAAAATGGTCGAAGTAGTAGCTACTGTAGAACCTAACCAAGAAACTGACCAGGAATTAAAAGGCGAGATAGCCCAGATGAAAGATATGATGGATAATTTAGCTGGAGAATTAAAAAAGAATAAGCAACAATCTATCTCTGCTATAGCAGGTAATCAAGTTGTGCAACAGGTAGTTGAAGCTTTATTGGAGCTAGGATTTGGTTACAGTCAAGCCCAAAAGTTGGCTACTAAAGTAGTCCGTGATTCGCAAGGGGATATTGATGATACCGAGCAGATAAAAGAAATCTTGGCTCAGGAGTTAGAAGAAACTATTGGTCAGATTGAACCACTTGAATTAACTACGGATGAAACTAAAGTAGTAGCTTTAGTAGGGCCTACAGGAGTAGGTAAGACTACTACGTTAGCTAAATTAGCTGCCAAGTTTTCTTTATTGGAGAATAAACAAGTAGGTTTAATCACTGCTGATACTTATCGAATTGCTGCTGTAGACCAGCTAAAGACATATAGTGAGATTATTGACCTACCATTAGAAGTAGTATTTACTCCCCAAGAATTAACTACTGCTATTGAAAAGTTTCAAGGTTATGACCTAGTTTTGGTTGATACTGCTGGTCGAAGCCAGAATAATGAACTTCATATCTCAGAACTAAAGGGATTTATTAATCAAGAGCAAGTTGATGAAGTATGTTTAGTATTAAGTGTTACTACTAAAAATAATGATCTAGAAGAAATTATTGATGTCTATAGTAGATTACGAGTCAATAAGTTAATCATGACTAAAATTGATGAAACTAATTCTTTAGGAACTGTCTATGAAGCTGCCTTACGTCTCCAACAGCCTATTTCCTATATTACTATAGGTCAGGATGTGCCAGAGGATATCACTCTACCTACTACTGAAAAATTAACAGCTGATATTTTAGAGGAGTTAAGTCTATGATGGACCAAGCAGAAAAACTAAGAAATTTAGTTAAAGATCAAGAAAGTCAAGAGCAGACTAGCGAACCAGGTGATGATTCAGCTTTGATCTACGCTATTACTAGTGGTAAAGGTGGTGTAGGTAAGTCCAATTTTGTAGCTAATTTAGCATTAGCTTTACAGGCAGAAGATCAACGGGTACTAGTCTTTGATGCTGATTTAGGGTTGGCTAATTTAGATGTTATTTTAGGAGTCACTCCTCACTATAATTTGAATCATGTGATTTCTGGTACTAAGAGTCTAGAAGAAATTATTGTTTCCGGTCCTCAAGGTTTGCCTTTGATTCCTGGTGGTTCAGGAGTTGAGGATTTAGCTAACTTATCTAAGTATCAAATTGATAACTTAATTAACTATTGGCAGGAGGTAGCTGGCAGATATGATATTATATTAATTGATACAGGAGCTGGGTTGGCTAATAATGTACTTAATTTTGTTTTAGCTGCTGACCAAGTGATTATGGTTACTACTCCGGAACCAACTTCTGTAACTGATGCTTATGGTGTAATTAAGGTGATTAATAGCCACGATGCAGAAGCTAATATTAAATTGGTAGTTAACCAGGTGGAAAATACCTCTGAAGGAGACAGAATTGGTAATAGATTGGTAACTACTGCTCAGGATTTTTTGGAGTTAGATATTGAGTTTGTAGGTGATTTACCAGCAGATAAAGCAGTAGTTAAGGCAGTGAAGCAGAAATCTCCTTTTGTAGTGGAGTTTCCTAATTCACAAGTTACTCGCAGGATAAAGCAGATAGCTAGGAAGTTGCTGCATAAAGAGCCAGAAAAAACAACTGGAATCAAAGATTTCTTTTCTAGTATGTTTGGTTTTAAGTAGTGAGAAGGAGGGAAATTATGCGGGAAGGAAGAGTAGTAAGTAATTTTAAGTTGACTGCTAGATTAGATATCAATCAACAGGTAGGATTTGAGATGTTATCTGGGAGCTACGATGGGGAGTATCCGACTCAAGTAACTGATATAATTGATAATCAGACCTTTGTGATTAATACACCTTTTAGTCAAGGAGATCCGATTCCTGTAGCTATTAATAATCGAGTTAATATTAAGTTAAGAGAAACAGGAGGGATCTATATAATCCCTGTGCGAGTTATTGGTCGTGAGATTGATGCTACTCAACTGCTAAGAGTTAAATTACGCGATCAGGTGACTAAAGTCCAACAGAGAGAATTCTTTAGATTAGAGGTTTATGAATCCACTAACTACAGAATAATAGTAAGCAATCAACCAGAGATAGAAGAATTTCTGACTGATCTTACAACTAGGGAGACCACTGGTCAGCAGGAAGAAATTAACTTTAGTAATGAAGCTTTCCTACAGGATATTAGTGCAGGAGGGGCTAAGTTATTAACTGATGAACAAGTAGCTAAGGAATCAATTATCGAACTAGAAATGGAATTTATTGATACTTCTTTTGATCGGATTTTGGCCCAGGTAGTCCGCCAGAGTGAACGTGATAAAGATGTAGAACGTAGGTATGAGCTAGGAGTTAAATTCATTAATTGCCGGCGGAGAAAGCGGGATGAATTAACTAAATGGTTATTTGCTAAACAACGAGAACTAAGACAGAAAGGATTAATTTAAAGACAAAGGAGTTAGGGGAGAGTTTCTAGAATTAGAAGATAAGAGGTGTTAGATATGGAATTTGATGATAGATTATCTAATTTAAGCCATTACAATTAGATGCTCTTAAAGAAGTGGCTAGCATTGGAGCAGGTAATGTAGCTACTTCTCTTTCCTTTATGCTGGATAGTAAAATAGAGATGATTTTCCCCAAGTGGATGTTTTACCTGTAGCTGAAGTGCCAGATATTGTTGATGGTCCAGAGACATTATTGACTGGTAGATAAGTTGATTTTGGACAAGTTTAGAGTTAAAATGGCTGGAGGAGCTAGAAATATAGAAGCAGTTAAACAGGAGTTAAGTAAATATAATATTTCTCTATTAGGTTCTGATGTAGGCCAGGCTTATGGTAGAACGATGGAGTTTTATACTAGTAATGGAGAAGCAATTATTAAGACAGTTAAAGAAGAGAATATTGTGTTGTAGTACTTAATGTTTCAATTTACAGTTTATAATTTTAATTATCAACTATCAATTATAAACTGTAAACTAAATTAAAGGAGTGTTGTTGGTGAGATGGTTAACTAAGAGGTTGGCCCTTTTATTTTTCTTGATTGCTATAGTTATAATTTCTTTAACTGGTATAGCTAATAAATTAGGAGCAGTTGTTATTTTAAAGCGTACATTATTAAGTGGAGTTATATTTAGTCTCTTAGGGGGCATAATTGGTCAGCTGATTTCTTATCAGCTGGACAAAATTAAAAGTGAATCTGCTAAGCAAGAACCTACTATTGAAAGCGCAGATGAATCTGAAGCTAAGGAGCTTTCGCAAGAGGATACAGCAGAAGAAATAGAAGAACTTGATTTTGCTGAAGTGGATCAAGAGGAAGAAAATATAGTTAATTTTGCTGAAGATAATCCAGAAGAGATGGCAGATTTGGTTAGTAATTTAGAGGATCAAGAATAGTAAGGGGGCAGTTTAGATAATGGTTGAGAATTTGGCGGAAGAAGAATTGTGGAACCAATATCAAGAACAGAATTCTCAAGCTGCTAAAGAAGAGTTGATTATGAGATATATCCCTTTAGTTAAACATATAGTTAGCAGGATAATGATTGCTATTCCTGATAAATTTAGTTTTGAGGATCTAGTTAATTATGGAGTGCTAGGATTGATTGATGCTATGCAACGCTTTGATCCAGGTCGAGGTATCAAGTTCTCTACTTATGCTGTACCACGAGTCAAAGGTAGTATTTATGATCAATTACGAGAATCAGATTGGGTACCTACTAGTATTCGGCGCAAGGCAAAAGAATTTTCTCGGAAATTAATGGAGTTAGAGAATAAGTTAGGTTACTCTCCTACAGATCAAGAATTAAGAGAAGAATTGAATTTAAGTCAAGTAGAGTATAATGATTTATTATCCCAGATCAATATCCCCGAAAATGTTTCGTTAGAGAAAACCATTGCTCAACAAGATGGGGATCAACTTAAGATTAAGGATTTAATTAGATCATCTAGTGAGCAGGAACCGGATTATGTATATGACTATAGACAGATGAAAAAAATTTTAGGGCAAGCAATTGAGAAATTACCTGATAAAGAAAAATTAGTAGTTAGTCTTTATTATCATGATGATTTGACTCTCCAGGAGATTGGAGAAGTAATGGATTTGACTGCAGCTAGAATTTCCCAATTACACACTAAGGCTATTTTTAGATTAAGAGGTTATTTAAGTCATCAAAAGGAAGTACTAGTGGGGTAAGGAGGGGTAGATTGTTTACTCAACAAATCGAATTAGAGGCGGAGAATAGAGAAGAGGCTTTAACTAAGGCTTATCAGCAACTACAAGAAAGTACTGATTTAGAATTTGCAACAGATGATATTTCTCTGGAATTATTAACAGAGGAAAAGAAATTATGGGGCTTATTAGGTGTTATTAGAGTTTATCAAGCTACAATCAAATTACGAGAAGCAAGTGATGTCGATGGTGATTTTAATCTTTCTTTTAGACCAGATGGGGTTTATATTAAAGTCTTTCACCCCCAAGGTGCCGGCCGAGAGGTTAAGTTAAGCGAGGTAGAAGAGGTAATAACTGCTAAAGAGATAGTAGATGTAGATTACGAGAAATTGACTGAAGCTTTAACTAGTGTTGATGGAGAAGAAGTAAAGATTGCTGATAGAAAGCCTGAATTAGATCGTGATGCAGAAGTGAATATAGAGATTAGTGATGACCAATTACAGGCTTATTTAGACTATATTCCTCCGTTAGGTGGTAAAAAATATAGTGTCTCTGAGATTATAGAGCAAGTTAAAGAAGCAGGAGTAGTTTATGGTTTACAGGAGGAAAAATTACAAGAAGAATTTGTGGTAGACCAAGAGTTAGAATCCTTTTTAATTGCTCAAGGAGAAGAACCTACCTCTGGTGAGCAAGGTAAGATTGATCTGGAATTTAATACCAATCGCCAGGATAGAAAAGTTAATTTGAAAGAGGATGGCACAGCTGATTTTTATAATTTAAACCGGATTATAAATGTTGAATTTGGTGATCCTTTAGCTGAGAAGATCCCACCTAAAGAGGGCACTCCCGGAACTGCAGTGACTGGGGAAGAGATTCAGCCGGAACCAGTTGAGGAAGCTGAACTGCCAGTAGGGGAGAATGTAACAGTTAGTCAAGATGGTTCTCTTTTAAGAGCAGATATGGAAGGCCAGGTAGTGTATGATAAACAGACCATCAGTGTAGCTAAGATTCATGAAATAAATGGCAATGTTGATCTCTCAACAGGTAATATTGACTTTAATGGTAGTGTAGTAGTTAATGGTGATATTGAGGATGGCATGTCAGTACAAGCTGAAGGTAATGTGCAAGTTAATGGTTGTGTCTATAATGCCCAAGTAGAAGCAGGAGGCCAAATTATAGTTAAGAAGGGCTTCATTGCTAGAAATGAAGGTTCGTTACAGGCAACAGGAGATATTAAAGTTAAATTTGTGGAAAATGGTCAAGTTAGCACTGATAGTGATTTAGAAGTTAAAGAAGCAATTATGCATAGTAAGATTGATGCAGGAGAAAAAGTGATTGTGGAGACAGGTAAAGGATTGATTGTAGGAGGAGAAGTAAGAGCGGGGATTGAAATCAGTGCTAAAAGAATAGGTTCTAATCTAGCTACTCCTACAGAAGTAGCAGTTGGTGTTACGCCTCGATTAAGAGATGAATATAATCAATTAGAAGAAAAGTTTACAGCTAAGCAGGACAAATTAGATAAAGTATTAAAAAATATTAGTTTATTAAAGAAGAAAAAAGAAAAAAATGATGGATTGTCTGATAAAAAAGAACAATTATTGGATCAATTGATTAGACAGCGGTTTTCTCTTTCGCAGGAGATAGAAGATTTGAAAGCTGATAAGGAGCAGGCAGCTACTCGGTTAGAAAAGAGTGACCAGGCTAGAATTAAAGTCCAAGGGACGATTAACCCTGGGGTCAGAATTACTATTGGTCAAGTGAGTCATAAGTTGGATCAAGACAATACCCACGTGCAGTACTATGTAGAAGAGGAACAAATTAAGTCTACATCTTATTCTTAAGCCTAAAGGGGGACTTGTGATGACCAATTCTATCAATCCTAAAACTTTTGTCCCGCGTTCTCTAGAGGTTAGTAAACAACAGCAGTTAGCCAAGGATCAACCAGATCTACAAGCTGAACAGACAGCCCAAGAACTAAAAAAGAAGAGAGCTAAAAGACAACAAAAGGTTAATCAGACCTCTAAAACAGAAGCAAATAAGATTACTGATGAAGAAAAAGAAGAGAGCGACCAGCAGCAATCTAAAATAGAGACAAGTAGTGATCAGTCTGCTACTAATCAATCGCAGGGGGCATATATAGATGTTAAAGTTTAGTTTAATAGAGTTTTAGCAGATCATCTTCACTGGCTAATGTAATCTCTATTATAGAGAATGGAGTTGGTATTATGGAATATGTTTTAATGGGGACAGGAATTATACTAATATTTATTTCCTTATATTTAACTTATAGAGTTGACCAAGATGATGATCAATATTATATTGAATCAGAATTGTTATCAGAAATCAGAGAAGTAAAAACAGAATTGGAAACTAATCTAGAGGTAGAGGACCAAAACTTCCAACAAGTTTTACAAACTGAAACCAAAACACAGGAATTGACTGAAATAGTTGATTTACTATCTGATTTAGAGCAAGAAGTAACTAAATTAGATAGTAAATTGGATAGATTAGAAAGTCGTTTTAGTAACTTATCATCTAATCAATCCAGTGAATTGAAAAAAGAGCGAGAAACTGAATCCGAAGAGTATCAAAAAATCAAAGAAGTAGTGGATCAAGGATTTAGTTTAGCTGAAGCAGCTCATGAATTGGATATGGGCAATAGAGAAGTGAAGTTGATCTGGAAGCTTAATTCACGGAGGGAAGAGTGATGCTACGGCACCTACTATTAGGAATTGGAATTAGTTTATTGGTTATTTCGCTAGTTATGTTAAGAGTTGATGTTGTAGATAATAGTTCTAGTAACCAAGTTACTAATAATCAACAGTATAAGAGCCAAACTATAATTAAGGAAGCTAAAAAGTTAGGGATGACATTCCCTGGGACAGATTATAGTTCGGAGGTTTCTCTAGAGCAGAAGGTAGATTTAGATTATCTTAGGGCTCCAGCTGTTAATGACCAGACTAGTCAAGAACAGATTAGCATTACTATAGCTGAGGGGATGCGAGGCAATCAAGTAGCTCGTTTATTAGTGGAGCAAGGATTAGTAGCCGAGGAGAGAGTATTTATTAAATTACTTGCTAAATTTGATATAGAAGATAGGATAATGGCTGGAGAATATCATTTTTCCCCTTCAGTTTCACCGTTTGAAGTGCTATTAACTTTGACAGCTAATTAGGTTCTCTAGGGTTGTCCAAAAAAATAGTAATTACTGTTGATATTATTATTACGCTGTGGTATACTACATAACGGTGTGTAAAAATCGAATTAGCACGCACATCCTTGGACTGTGGTAAAGGTGCCCTACAACGGGTCTTACCAAAGGTTGAAGAGGATGGAGGTTTAAAACCATCAGGAGGTGCACTAATATGTCAGTAGTTACTATGAAGGAATTATTGGAGACGGGAGTTCATTTTGGACATCGGACTAGACGTTGGAATCCTAAGATGGAGGATTATATCTTTACTGAGCGAAATGGGATCTACATAGTAGATCTAGAACAGACAGTTGAACTAACTGGTAAAGCTTATGATTATGTTAGAGATTTAGCAAGTGAAGGACAAGAAATCCTCTTTATAGGAACTAAAAAGCAAGCTAAGCAGACTATTGAAGAAGAAGCTACAAGATGCGGTATGCCGTATGTTAGTGAACGTTGGTTAGGAGGTATGTTGACTAATTATCAAACTATTAGTCAACGAATTGAACGTTTAGAAGAGATTGAACAGATGGAAGAAGATGGATTGTTTGGCGTATTACCTAACAAAGAAGTAATTGAGTTAGAAAGAGAAAAGGATAAATTAGAGCGATTCTTAGGTGGAATCCGGCATATGGATGGTTTACCTGATGCTGTTTTCATAGCTGACCCTCGTCGTGAGGAGATTGCTGTTTCAGAAGCTAATAAATTAGGTATTCCAATCATCTCTATTGTGGATACTAATTGTGATCCAGATATTATTGATTATGTAATTCCTGGTAATGATGATGCTATTCGAGCAGTAAAGTTATTAACTGGTTTGATGGCTGACGCTGTACTAGAAGGAAAACAAGGTGCTAGAGAACAAGTAGAATCCGAGGAAGAAGCTGAAACTGAAGAATAATAATTAAAGGGCGCGGAATAAGGAGGGGAGCCCCGTCCTTATGAAGCGTCCTTTTAACTACATAAGGAGGTTTGATTATGGCAATTTCTACAGCAGATATTAAAGAACTAAGAGAAAGAACAGGTGCTGGAATGTTGGATTGTAAGGAAGCATTACAGGAAAAGGATGGAGATTTAGAAGAAGCAGTTGATTATTTAAGAACAGAAGGAATTGCTTCTGCGGAAAAGAAAGCTGGCCGAGCTGCTACTGAAGGGTTAGCTTCTGTTAAAGCACAAGGAAATAAAGCAGTAATTGCTGAAGTTAATTCAGAAACAGATTTTGCTGCTAAAAATGATAAGTTTCAAGAAGTTGTAGAGGAGATTGTTAATCATCTATTGAGTGAGGAGCCTGCTGATGTTGATCAAGCATTAGAGCAGACGCTAGCAGGTGCGGATAAGACTGTTGAGAAATATTTAACTGAAGCTATTACTCAGATTGGAGAGAATATTTCCTTACGTCGGTTTGAGATTATAGAGAAAGATGATGCTGCTATCTTTAGCACATATATTCATATGGGGGGCAATATTGGAGTATTAGCTTTACTTGAAGGTGGAGACGAAGAATTGGCCCATAATATAGCTATGCATATTGCTGCTGCTAATCCAGATTATTTATCTCGAGATGATGTTCCTACAGCTGATGTAGAAAAGGAAAAGAAGTTACTACAAGAAGAAGCAGAAAATGAAGGAAAACCAGAACATATTGTAGAACAAATAGTTAAAGGAAGATTAGACAAATTCTATGAGCAAAACTGTTTGGTAGAACAAGAGTATATTAGAGATACTGATCAGACAGTTGGTGACTTATTAGCAGAAGCTGGTGCTACAGTTAAAGAATTTGTTAGATATGAAGTAGGAGAAGGAATTGAAGCAGAAGAAGAGGACTTTGCTGAAGAAGTAATGAGTGAGGTTAACAAGTAGAAATAGGGCCTAAAAGAGAACACAGCTGTGTTCTCTTTTTTTAAATTACTACAGAGAACTGGGGGTTGAGTTGATGGCAGAAACAGAATATTCAAGAGTGATTATCAAGATCAGCGGATCTGCATTAAGTGGTGATCAAGAATATGGTATTGACCCTCAATTTATTGAATCTATTGCCCAAGAGATTAAAGAAGCATTAACTACAGGAGTAGATATAGCTATTGTAGTTGGTGGGGGCAATATTTTCAGGGGTGTAGCTGGTAGTGCTCAAGGTATGGATCGGGCTACAGCCGATTATATGGGGATGTTAGCTACAGTAATGAATTCTTTAGCTTTACAGGACTCTTTAGAAAAATTGGATTTAGCTACTAGAGTCCAGACAGCTATTGCTATGCGGGAGGTTGCAGAGCCTTATATCAGACGTAGAGCTATTCGTCACTTAGAAAAGGGGCGAGTCGTTATTTTTGCTGCTGGCACAGGGAATCCATTCTTCTCGACAGATACTACTGCTTCCCTACGAGCAGCTGAGATTGATGCTGATGCTATTTTAATGGCTAAGGATGTAGATGGTATTTATGATTCTGACCCAGAACAGAATCCAGATGCAGTCAAGTACAATACTCTAGACTATATTGATGTCTTAAATCGTGGTTTAGGAGTTATGGACTCTACAGCAGTTTCCTTATGTATGGATAATAATATTCCTTTAGTTGTCTTTGGATTATCAAAATCTGATAATATTAAGAAGGCTGTGTTAGGTCAAGAAGTAGGGACTTTTGTTAAATAGATTAAAATAAGGGGGCTAATAAAATTATGAAGAGTGTGATTAATAAAGCGCGGACTAAAATGGAAGAAGCACTAGATGATACTAAACAGGAGTTTGTTAAAGTAAGAACTGGTAGAGCAAGACCATCTTTAGTAGAGGATATCAAAGCAGAATATTATGGACAGTGGACGCCACTTAATCAGATGGCTCAGATTTCTGCTCCTGAAGCTCGCCAATTAGTTATTAATCCTTATGATAGCAATGTCTTAGAAGCAATTGAAAAGGCAATCTTAAAGTCTGATTTAGGTCTAACTCCTAATACTGATGGAGATATAATTAGAATTAATATTCCTCAGCTAACAGAAGAAAGAAGAGAAGAATTGGCTAAGTTAGCTGATGAAAAAGCAGAAGAGGGTCGGATTCTTATTAGAGAGGTTAGAAGAGAAGCTAATGATCAGTTAGAGGAATTAGAAGAAGCAGGAGATATCTCGGAAGATAATTATCATCGGGGCTTGGAGACTATCCAAGAAATAACTGATGAGTATATAGCTGAAATTGATGATTTATTAGATAATAAGAAATCATCAATTAGGAATGTTTAATTATAATTTAGTTGCTGCTAACTGATTGGTTTAATAGTCCCCCCCTCTGTGTGAGGGGGTTATGTTTTATTTACTGGATAAGTTGTAAATGATTTATTGTAAGGGGGCAGATGATGGGGCAATTAATAAACTGGTTGCTGGACTTATTGAGCAGTAGAGAGCAGACTACAGTGGATACTTCTGTAGTGACTGATGGTTTAATCCCGGAGCATATAGCAATTATTATGGATGGTAATGGCCGCTGGGCCCAAGATAAAGGTTATCCTCGTAGTATGGGGCATAAAGCTGGGGTTGATAATTTAAAGGAAATTGTAGAGGTAGCCTATGATTTAGGAATCAACTATATTACTACTTATGCTTTCTCCACTGAGAATTGGAAACGGCCCCAAGAAGAGGTTGATTTTCTAATGGAGTTATTTGAAGAGACATTTGCTCAAGAATTGGCTACTTTTCAGGAAGAGAATATTAAAGTGAATATTATTGGACGTAAGGATCGGTTACCTGATTCTGTACTTGCTACTGCCGAAAAATTAGTTGAGATGACTGCTGATAATGATGGATTAATTCTCAATGTAGCTCTAGATTATGGTGGTAGAGCGGAGATAGTAGCTGCAACTACAAGTCTAATAAATGATATCGAGCGTGATAACCTAGAAGTAGAAGCAATAACTGAAGAACAACTGGCAAGTAGGCTACAGACAGCCAATCAACCTGATCCTGATTTATTGATTCGACCAGGAGGAGAGCAACGAATTAGTAACTTTTTAATCTGGCAATTAGCTTATACTGAATTATATTTTACTGATGTATACTGGCCAGAGTTTAATCAAGAAGAGTTAGTTAAAGCTATTCAAGAATACCAAAGACGTGAGCGACGTTTCGGTGGACTTCAAGAAGAGTAGGTGATAAAATGTTAACTGAGCGGATATTAAGTGGATTGATTGGGATTCCCTTATTAATACTTATTTTTAAAATAGGTGGTTGGGCTGTTCTAGGATTGAATTTAGTAATAGTAACTTTAGGATTACAGGAATATTATAAGTTAGTAGCTAATAAAGGAGTAACTCCTAGTAGAGGTTTAGGAATCTTGTTAGGTGGCTTGCTAAGTATAATTTGTTATCTTGATCTCGGTTTAGCTAATTTGTTTACTCTATTGGTTTTAGGATTAATAATTATTTTATTAAAGCAGATACTAGTTAAATTAGATCAATCAGTAATTTTAGCTACAGCAACAACCTATTTTGGAGTATTATATATTGCTGGTTTATTTAGTCATCTTAGTCTATTATATAATTTAGAAGCAGGTGCTTTGCTTGTCTGGTTACCTATTGTGGCTACTTGGTTGACAGATACAGGAGCTTACTTTACTGGGTTAAATTGGGGCCAACATGCTTTAGCTCCTCAGATCAGTCCGAATAAGACAATAGAAGGAGCTCTAGGAGGCATCTTAGGTAGTGTACTAGGTACTTTAATATTTAGTTTGTATTTTAATTTAGGGTATTTAGAAGCGGTTATATTAGGGATCTTAATAGCTGTAGTAGCTCAGTTAGGAGATTTAGCTGCATCAGCCTTTAAAAGAGATGCCCAGATTAAGGATTCGGGGGACTTGATTCCTGGTCATGGTGGTCTGTTAGATAGAATTGATAGTCTATTATTTGCCTTACCAATTGTTTATTATTATTTACAAGTTTTTGTTCTTTAGGTGAGGAGGAGATTATGAAGCAGACGTATAAGTTAGTCTTAGGGATACTAGGGTTAGTGCTAGCTAGTATCGTTTTTTTAAAGTATGCTGTGGCTTATTTATTGCCTTTTATTATAGCTATTATCTTAGCTAGCTTTATTGAACCAGTAGTTGATTTTTTACAACAGGAAGCCCGGTTTTCTCGGGGGATTGCAGTAGCTATTATACTAGCGATTATAATTATTATAATTGGTCTTTTATTAGCTATTTCTATTTCTAGATTATTTATAGAATTAGATAATTTGGTTAATAATCTACCTGACTATCAGTCTATAGGTAATAGAGTTAATTGGCTAGTCGAGCAAAATAAGGAATTTAGTCGGTTGATTGAAGAATGGGAAGTTTCTGCTTCAATCAAAGAATCAATTAATAATAATCTGCAAGCAATTTATGATCGAATTAAGAATGTGATCCAATCGGGAATTACGTCTTTATTAAATACAGTCAAACAACTACCTAAGTTAATAACCATTTTATTAATCAGTTTAATTGCTACTTTCTTTATCAGTCGGGATAAAGAGTTAATTACAGAGACTTGTTTAGCGCCTTTTCCTGAGTCTTGGCAGAAAAAATTGATTCAAGTTCAAGTAGAAATTATTAATGCAGCTGTAGGTTTTATTAGGGCCCAATTAATCTTGATTTCGATAACTACTGTATTATCAATTATAGGATTAGTTATTTTACAGAGTAATTATGCTTTAGTAGCTGGATTAAGTATTGGTATTTTGGACTTAATCCCGATTATTGGCCCGGGGATGATTTATTTTCCTTGGTTGGGTTATAATTTAATAATTGGGCATACTAAGTTTAGTCTAGGATTATTATTGTTATATGGAATTGTTACTATTATACGCCAAGTAGCTGAAGCTAAGATAGTAGGAGAGAGTATTGGGATTCATCCTTTAGCTACCTTAGTTTCTATTTATTTAGGGATCCAATTATTTGGCACAACTGGCTTTTTTATTGGTCCTGCTTTATTAATTGTGCTTAAGGCAATATTTAGTACAGGATTTATTTCACTAATTATTAGTGATTAACTAGCGTATAATTAAGAGAGAGGAGGTATGTCGTTGGATAAACGACAGATATTATGAAACAAATTTCTATTTTAGGTTCTACAGGCTCGATTGGTAGTCAAACTCTAGAGGTGATTAGAGAATTAGAAGAAGATATATCAGTAATGGCAGTTACTGCCAACAATAGTGTGGATTTGTTGGCCCAGCAAGCTAAGGAATTTGCTGTAGAATATGCTGTCCTAATGAATCAACAACGAGTCGATGAATTACATAATAAATTAGCTGGAACTTCTACTACAGTTTTGACAGGACTAGAAGGATTAATTGAAGTTGCTACTTTAGAAGGGTTGGATTTAGTAGTTAACTCTGTAGTAGGAGCTATAGGTGTCAAACCTACTTTAGCAGCTATTAGAGCAGGTATAGATATTGGATTAGCTAATAAAGAAACACTAGTAACAGCTGGTTCGATTGTGACTGAGGAAGCTAAAGCAAATAATGTCAATTTATTGCCAATTGATAGTGAACATAATGCTGTTTTTCAAGCTCTACAAGGTGAAGATAAAGAGGATATTAACCGGGTCATTTTGACAGCTTCTGGTGGTCCTTTTAGAGAAGCAACAGCAGAAGAATTAGAGGAAGTAACAATTGCTGATGCCCTAGATCATCCTAACTGGGATATGGGGGGCAAGATTACTATTGATTCTGCTACGTTGATGAATAAAGGATTAGAGGTTATTGAGGCTAAGTGGTTATTTGATCTCGACTTTGCTACAATAGATGTGGTAGTTCATCCCCAAAGTATTATCCATTCTTTAGTTGAGTTAGAGGATCATTCTACGTTAGCGGAGTTAGGTTTACCTGATATGAAGGTGCCTATTCAACATGTTTTAACTTATCCTACTAGAGAGCAAAATGATCTAGAGAGTTTGCAGTTGGCCCAAGTAGGAGAGTTAACTTTTGAAGCTCCTCGAAAAGATGTATTTCCTTGCTTACAGTATGCCTATCAGGCTGGGAAAACAGGAGGTACGATGCCTGCTGTATTAAATGCTGCTAATGAAGTAGCTGTTAATCTGTTCTTGCAAGAAAGGTTGAAATTTGTTGAGATACCTAAATTAATTAAGCAAGTGATGTCTAATCACGAAGTGATAACCGAACCTTCGTTAGAAGAAATATTACAGGCAGATACTTGGGCTAGAAAAGAGGCACAAAGAGAGGTGGAAGTAATTTGTTAACGACTATTATTTCCTTTATAGTTGTCTTAGGTGTATTAGTTTTTATTCATGAATTAGGTCATTTTTTAGTAGCTAAGTATGTAGGAGTCCAGGTAGAAGAATTTGCAATTGGGATGGGTCCTCTATTAGCAGGTAAGGAAGTAGGGGAAACATTATATTCAATCCGTATTTTCCCACTTGGCGGTTTTTGTAAAATGACTGGAGAAATGCCTGTTGATGAGGAAGATAGTGACCCAGAAGAAGTTAGATTATACCAGGAAGCTTTAGATAAAGGTAAGTGTTTATTCCAAAAATCAGTAGGAGAACGAATAGCAGTTATCAGTATGGGTCCTGTAATGAATTTTTTGTTAGCGGCAATACTATTTATGTCGATCTTTACTATTTTTGGGCAACCAGTGGATACTTCTTCTAGTACAGTAATCGGTCGGGTAATACCTGATCAACCAGCCCAACAGGCTGGTTTACAAGAAGGAGATGAAATTTTAGCAGTTAATGGCCACCAGGTGGAAAATTGGACTCAGTTAGCTACAAGAATTAATAACCACCCTGAGAAGGAGATAATTCTAAAGGTACAGCGTGAGCAAGAAGTTTTTAATTTAGAAGTAACCCCTCGCTTGGACCAGGAACGAGATGTAGGGTTGATTGGGATTGTTCCTATTTTACAAAGAGAGTCTGTTAGTTTAGTTAAAGCAGTCTGGTTAGGGATTAGGCAAGCTGGTTTAGTAATTTATGGATTGATAGCTGCTTTGTATAAGATGATTACTGGTCAGATGGCAGCTCAAGTATCAGGGCCAGTTAAAATAGCCCAGATGGTAGGGCAAGCTACTGAATCTGGTTTATTGCGTTTACTAAATTTATCAGCTATTATTAGTGTGAATTTAGGGGTTATGAATCTATTACCTTTTCCCGCTCTTGATGGAGGAAGATTGGTCTTTTTAGGTGTTGAAGTTATTCGCGGAGAACCAATTGATTCGGAAAAAGAAGGACTAGTCCATTTAGTTGGATTTATGATTTTAATAGCCTTGTTTATACTGATTGTAATTAAAGATGTTACATCTATAATCTAATTAGAGGTGATAGTTATGGGCCAAAAGGATAAGTGGTTAGATCCTAATCAAGTAAGTGGTCGTCAGGCAGAAAGATATTGTAGAATATGTGGGTCGGAAGCGACCCAAGTAAGGATTCTTAAGCACGCTAATATCTGTGAAGACTGTGTAGAAAATTTAAGACAAAAAAAAGAAGGAAAGTATGCTTGTAAGGGCTGTGGTAAAGTAGCACCTAAACAAGTGCAGGAAAATGATGGATATTGTAAGGACTGTGTCTGTCGTATTTGTGGTACAGCTGATCCTGATTTTGCTAGGCAACATGGTTTTTGTGAAAAATGTTTTGAATTAATGGGGACTAATTGTCGCGAATGTGGAAAAGAAGCAAGAGCTCAGGTACAAAGAAATGATGGTTTATGTGATGATTGTGCAGGTCGTTAGCTAGGAGGTGAATAGTATTTTTGAAGAATACGTTACTTTAGAAACTTTATTAACTGATAGTGTAGCTAAAAAACACCTACCTAAAGCTGGTTATGCTCATGTAGTATCTACTACAGAAAATGCATTTGAGTTAGCAATTGATAATGGAGTATGTGTTGATTTAGCTACTAAAGCTGGGTTATTACATGATATTGGGCATACTAGTTGGGAAAGCCAAGGTGAATGGGATTATGAATCTTATAGAGAATTTGATATTCATACAATTAAGGGAGCCGAGCGGGCTCATGAATTACTAACTTTAAAGGGAGAAGACTTAGGTAAAGCTCGAGATATTGCTTTGTCTATTCTATTCCATAGTAGTTCTAGTCCTGTTAATAAGAATGTGGAGTTAACTTCTTTACAGGAGGTCATCAGTCAAGCTGATGACCTAGATAAACAGGAAGGTGGCGAACACCACCAGGTTAAAATTAATTTTATGGAAGCTTTACAAAGAGTCAGAAGGCTTGATATGTTAGTACATAGGCATATTAAGTATAATCAAAATATTTGTCAACAGTGTGATTGGCAGAATAAATGTAAATTGAACCAGTAAGAGTCTGGAGGGAGACGATGAAGAAGCAGACTAAATCAGTTCAGATAGGAGAGGTTACTATTGGTGGGACTGCTCCTATCTCTATTCAGTCAATGACTAATACAGATACTAGAAATGTAGAGGCAACAGTTAGGCAAATTAAAAGATTAGAGGAAGTAGGTTGCGAGTTAGTACGAGTAGCAATTCCTGACTATCAAGCAGCTACTAAGGTAGACCAGATTCAGTCTAAAATCGAGATTCCCTTAATAGCTGATATCCATTTTGATCACCAGTTAGCTTTGGAAGTATTAGAACGAGGGATTGCTGGTTTACGGATTAATCCGGGCAATATTGGTGGAGTCGATAAAGTTAAGCAGGTAGCTTTAGAGGCAGCTCGCCAAGAAGTGCCTATTAGGGTAGGAGTTAATGCTGGATCATTGGATCAGGAATTACTAGCTAAGTACGGTCATCCTACTGCTGAGGCAATGGTAGAAAGTGCTTTAGAGCATATTGAAATGCTAGAAAGATTTGCTTTTGAGGATATTATTATTTCTCTGAAGGCTTCTGATGTAATGATGACTATTAAAGCCTACCAGCAGATGGCCAATCAAGTGGATTATCCTTTGCACGTAGGAATTACTGAAGCAGGAACAGTTAGGTCAGGTGCTATTAAATCGGCTGTAGGAGTAGGTAGTATTTTGGCCCAGGGGTTAGGAGATACTATTCGGATTTCCTTAACTGGTGATCCAGTAGAAGAGGTTAAAGTAGGTTATGAGATTCTTAAATCTTTAGGTTTAAGAGATAAGGGTCCTCGGTTAGTTTCCTGTCCTACCTGTGGTCGCTGCCAGATAGAGCTAGTAGAGATTGCTAATCAAGTAGAAGAACGCCTGGCTAGTCTAGATCAACCACTAGAAGTTGCAGTTATGGGTTGTGCAGTTAATGGCCCAGGGGAAGCAAGAGAAGCAGATATTGGGATTGCTGGTGGTCACCAGGAAGGGTTGATCTTTAAAGAAGGAGAAATTTTAAAGAAGGTACCAGGAGATAAATTGATTGATGAATTAATGGAGGAAGTATATAAGATAATTGACAATTAAAAATCCATTTTCTGTGTGCTAGGAGGTAGAAGAAATGTTAATTACGGCAGTGATCCCTGCCTATAATGAAGAAGAGACTATCGGGGATGTAGTAACTAAAGTTAGCAACCATCAATTGATTGAGGAAGTGATTGTTGTTAGTGATGGTTCAGAAGATGCTACTGCCGCTATAGCTAAAACCAAAGGAGCTAATGTAATAGAATTAGCAGAAAATTCAGGCAAGGGAGCAGCAATGCAAAAAGGGATTGATCTTGCTGAAGCTGATGTTATTTTATTTTTAGATGCTGATTTACTGGGGTTGACTCCTCAACATATTGACCAACTTTTATTGCCAGTAATCAAAGATGAAGCAGCAATGACAGTAGGGGTTTTTAGTGCGGGGAGAGTAGCTACAGATTTAGCGCAAAAGATTACTCCTTTTTTATCCGGCCAACGAGCTATTAAAAGTGAATTATTAGAAAATATATCAAATTTAGATATGACTAAGTTTGGAGTTGAGGTAGCTTTAACTAAGTATGTTACAGATAATGATATTCAGATCACAGAAGTTGAATTAGAGGATTTAACCCATAGAATGAAAGAAGAAAAATTAGGTCTGGTTAAAGGAATCAAAGCTAGGTTAAAGATGTACTGGGAGATAATTAAGAATCTCTCCAATGATTTATAAGTGAGTTAGAGTAGAGGTGACGATAATAAGTATTCAACAGATAGTAACTAGATTGTTTTTAGCGTGTTTATTAGGAGGTTTAGTTGGTTTAGAGCGAGAGAGAAGCTCTAGACCAGCTGGTTTTAGAACGAACATTTTAGTTTCAGTTGGTTCTACTTTGATTATGATTGTTTCTATTAGAATTCATTTAATGTTTAATTATCCTCAAGTTGATCCAGGCCGAATTGCAGCTCAAGTTGTTAGTGGAATAGGCTTTTTAGGGGCGGGAACAATTATTCGAGAAGGCTTTTCAGTCAAAGGGCTTACTACTGCAGCAGGGTTATGGGCAGTTGCTGGAGTTGGTCTTGCTCTAGGAGCTGGCTTGTATACTAGTGCAACTGTAGCTACTTTATTAGTAATTATAACTTTGACTTTGTTAAGTAAAGTAGAACGGAAATTATATAATATTCAGCTTAATTATGTATTACGGATTAAAATTTTTGATCAACCAGGTAATTTAGGTAAGATTGGGTCAGTCCTAACTGAGAATGATGTGGTCATTAAAGATATTAGTATTGAACAAGTATATGATGAACCGAATTTTTATCTTAATTTAACTATTAAAAAACCTAAACAGTTAGCTAGAAATCAATTAATTACTCTGTTAACTAAATTAAATAGTGTTATTGAAATTCAGCTGGAAAAGGTTGACTAAAGGAGAGATAAGCATGACACAGGTTATAATTAAGCCTGATCAGAATAATCCATTCTGTAAGCAACTGAAAAAGAAAGTCGAGTCTAGTAATCAGTTAGTGGATAAGATTAGGTTTAACTCGGTGGAAGTTGATATTGCTACTAAAACTTGTACCCTGCAGTTAAAAGTTCCTGAGGGGATCAAGATTACTACAGAACTTGAGGAGTTAGGAGAGGAATTCTTTACAATAGGAACTTTAGAGTATCAGATTGAGTATTATGATCCTGATTTACCTTTAGAAGTGATTCTAGAGAATAATTGGGAACAATTGATCAAGCAAATAAAGCAGGAATGTCCGCAAACTAATGGCTGGTTGTCTTTATCAAACTGGCAGATAAAGGGTAATAAATTGGAAGTAGAAGTGGAAAATGAAATAGCAGTTGATGCTTTAGAAAGTAATCGTTGTGATCGAGTTTTAGCTCAGATTCTAGCAAGAGATTACCAAAAACAGGTAACAGTGGAGTTTGTGACAGGTGATTTTCAAGAGGAATCGACTCAATTAGCTAATCAACAGGCCCAGGAAACAGAAGCTTATATGGATAGCCTAGTAGAAACTATTGCTCACCAGGAAGAAGGAGCTCCAGCTAGGGGCCAATCCGCTGGTAGTGTTTGGCTAGGAGGCAAGATCAAGCAAGAGCCTGTTTCTATAGCTGAAATTACAGGTGAATTACGAAATATAGTAATCAAGGGAGAAATTTTTACTACAGAAATCAAAGAACTACAAAGTGGTAGCAAACTAGTTATGTTTGCTGTTACTGATGGGACTAATTCTATTACTGTTAAGTTATTTGAAGATCAAGATCAGGATTTGGCTAGTAAAGTTAGCACTGGAGCGTGGGTTAAAGTAGCAGGAAAGGTTGAATTTGATACTTATGATCAGGAGTTAATGCTGAAGCCTAATAGTGTAGTATCTAGTTCAGCTCCCCAGCGGGTCGATGAAGCAGATACAAAACGGGCTGAGTTACATTTACACACTAAAATTAGTGATATGGATTCAGTACTAGATGTAGAAGATGCTATAGAACAGGCCGCTGAATGGGGCCATCCTGCTATTGCTATTACTGATCATGGAGTAGTCCAATCTTTTCCTGAGGCTTATAATGCAGCTCAGGATAAAGATATTAAATTAATTTATGGGTTAGAGGCCTATCTAGTAGATGATGGAGAACCAATTATCCTTAATCCAGTTGAACAATCTTTAGAGGAAGCAACTTATGTTGTATTTGATCTAGAAACAACAGGTTTTAATCCCCACCGGGATGAGATTATAGAAATTGGAGCTACTAAGATTGTTGCAGGCCAGATAAGTGATACTTATCAGACTTTTGTGCAACCTGAAGAAGAGATACCACAAGAAATTGTGGAATTAACAGGTATTAAACAAGAGATGGTGGCTGATGCTCCTAGCTTAGAAGACATAATGCCTGAGTTTTTGGATTTTGTAGGGGAGGCTACTCTAGTAGCTCATAATTTATCTTTTGATTTAGGTTTTATTGAGGATAAGTTGCGGAGATTAAATCACCCAGAGTTAGCTAATTCAGCTCTTGATACCTTGGATTTATCTCGAGCTTTACTGCCTGAGATGAAGAGCCATAAATTAAAAAAATTAGCTGCTAGATTTAATAAAGACTTAGCTAATCACCATCGAGCTGATGATGATGCTCAGGTAACTGCTGAGATATTATTGGAGCTAATAGACTTAGCTACTGAGGAAGAAATTACTAAGCTGACTGAAATTAATCAATTAACTAGTGAGATTGACTATAAAAGGATGCATCCCTATCATACGACAATCTTAGTTAAGAATCAACAAGGTCTCAAAAATTTATACCAGTTAGTTTCTCAGTCTCATATCAATAATTTTCACCGGGTGCCTCGGATTTTAAAAAGCGAATTATTGAAAAAACGAGAAGGGCTGATTATTGGTTCAGCTTGTGAAGCAGGTCAACTTTATAAGGCTATATTACATGGTAAATCGGAGGATGAACTAGTTGAATTAGCTAAATTCTATGATTATTTAGAAGTCCAGCCGTTAGGTAATAATCAGTTTTTATTGGCCAAGGGAGAAGTTGATTCTCACGAGGAATTACAGGAGATTAATCGTAAAATTTATGAGTTAGGTAACCGATTAGGTAAACCAGTGATAGCTGCTGGTGATGTCCACTTTTTAAATCCTGAAGACGATGTCTACAGAAGAGTTTTAAAGGAAGGACAAGGTTTTGATGATGCTGCTAACCAGCCACCTTTATACTTGCGGACTACAGAAGAAATGCTAGCTGAATTTGATTACTTTAGCTCGGAAGAAGCCCAGGAACTAGTAGTTGATAATCCACGCCAGATCTATGAGGGGATAGAGGAAGTTAAACCAGTACCAGATGGATTATTTACCCCAGAAATTGAGGGGGCTGAAGAAGAGATCAGACAGATGGCCTACAACAAAGCTCGGGAGTGGTATGGTGACCCATTACCTGATTTAGTAGTCGATAGATTAGAAAGTGAATTAGATTCAATTATTGGTAATGGTTATGCTGTGATTTATTTGATCTCTCATAAATTAGTTAAAAAGTCTTTAAGTGATGGTTATCTAGTAGGTTCTAGAGGTTCAGTTGGTTCTTCTTTTGCAGCTACAATGACCGATATTACGGAAGTTAATCCGCTTCCACCTCATTATAGATGTCCCGAGTGTAAACATGCTAACTTCTTTACTGATGGATCAGTAGGAGTAGGGGTTGATCTACCAGATAAAGATTGTCCTGAGTGTGGTGCTTTCTTGATTAAGGATGGTTATGATATTCCTTTCGAAGTCTTTTTAGGTTTTGAAGGGGACAAGGTTCCAGATATTGATCTTAACTTTTCCGGTGAATACCAACCTGAAGTTCATCAGTATACCGAAGAGTTATTTGGAGAAGAATATGTATATAGAGCAGGAACTATTTCTACTATTGCTGATCGGACAGCTTATGGTTTTGTTAAAGGTCATATGGAGGATAATGATTTATCCTTACGCCAAGCAGAGATTGACCGTCTATCAGATGGATGTACAGGGGTTAAAAAAACTACCGGACAACACCCTGGCGGTTTGATGGTTGTGCCCCAGAATAAAGATATTCATGATTTTACGCCTATTCAGCGACCAGCTAATGATCTAGATAGTGATACATTAACTACTCACTTTGATTATCATTCAATTAGTGGTCGAATCCTTAAGTTAGATATTTTGGGTCATGATGATCCGACAAGTATTCGGATGCTCCAAGATTTTACTGGAGTTGACCCGAAAGAAATACCACTAGATGATGAAGAAACTATGAGTATTTTCTCCAGTATCGAACCATTGGGAGTAACTGAAGAAGAGGCTGGAGTTAAATTAGGAACTTTAGGGATTCCTGAGTTTGGAACTCAGTTTGTAAGAGGTATGCTCCGGGAGACAAGGCCGGCAACTTTTGCTGAATTAGTCCGGATCAGTGGTTTATCCCATGGAGCTGATGTCTGGTTGAATAATGCTCAGGATTTAATTAGATCAGGGACAGCAGAATTAGCAGAAGTTATTTCTGTTCGGGATGATATTATGAATTATTTACTCCAGAAAGGAGTAGAACCTTCTCAGGCCTTTTGGATTATGGAGCATGTTAGAAAAGGAAAAGGACTTACAGAGGAAGAAGAACAGACTATGCGGGAAAATGATGTCCCGAACTGGTATATTGAGTCTTGTAAAAAGATCAATTATATGTTCCCTAAAGCTCATGCTGCTGCTTATGTAATGATGGCCTTTAGAATTGCCTACTTTAAGGTGCATTATCCTAAGGCTTTTTATACTACTTTCTTTACAATTAAAGCTTCTGATTTTGATGCTCAAATTGTAATTCAAGGTCGAGAGCATGTAGAAGAGCAAATCCAAGAAATTAAAGCTAAAGGCAATGATGCTACAGCTAAAGATAATAGAACAAGAAAAATATTACAGATTGTAGTGGAAGCATTAGCTCGAGGGGTTGAATTTGCTCCTGTTGATTTATATGATTCTCTAGCCTACAAATTTACAATGACTGAAGAAGGATTATTACGCCCTCCCTTTATTAGTTTAGATGGTATAGGTAGCAGTGCTGCTCAAAATTTAGTAGATGCTAAAGCAGAGGGAGAGTATACTTCAATAGAGAATTTAAAGAATCGAGCTGCTGCTAGTAAGACAGTAATTGAAGCTTTAAGATTACATGGTTGTTTAGATGATTTACCAGAGACTAATCAGTTATCCCTCTTTGGCTAATGGTTGCAAAATAGTTAGTAATATGCTAAAATAGTAATGAAAATATATGGATCTGTAGGCGAGAGTGGGTCTTGGCCCACTCTTTAGTCATGTATATTTCGACTGATATTAATAAAACTGATATTAATAAAAAAGATTAATCTGGAAATAATTAAGATAAAAGACCTTAGATCAGATATTTTAAAATAAGGAGGTTAAAAATGGGACGCCAAGTAAAGGATATTGTAATAGATTTAGCTGAACCTATTGTAGCTACTGAAGGTTTAGAGTTGGTTGATGTTGAATACCAAAAAGAAGGAGAAAACTGGATCTTAAGAGTTCTAGTTGATAAAGAAGAAGGAGTAGCTTTAGAAGACTGTCAGGCAATTAGTGAGGAGTTAAGTACTCAACTGGATATAGAAGATCCAATTGATCACTCTTATATACTAGAAGTTTCTTCCCCTGGTCTTGATCGTCCGCTTAAAGATAAGGAGGACTTTGTTCGGTTTAGCGGAGAAACTGTTGAAGTTTCTACATATGCTCCTGTTAAGGGAGAGAAGAACTGGGAAGGAGAATTGTTAGGTCTAGAAGAGGGAAATGTTAAGTTGCAGGTGGATGGAGAAGAAGTTCTAATCCCCCGGTCTAAAGTTGCTCAGACTAAATTAGCAGTTGAATTTTAGAATACTAAAGTGCTCTGAAATTTGCTGGAGGAGGAATTTTAAATGAATATAGAGTTAATCCAGGCACTAGATGATTTAGAGAAAGACAAAGGTATTCCGAAGGAAAAATTATTAAGTGGCCTTAAGGCAGCTCTTAAGTCTGCTTATGATAAAAGTGGTCATGGTTCCAAAGAAAATGCTGAAATTGAAATTAATGAAGATACGGGTGAGGTACGGGTTTACTCGCAAAAGAAGGTAGTAGAAGAGGTAGAGAATGAGGAACAAGAAATCTCTCTAGCGCAAGCTAAAAAAGAGAATCCTCAGTGTGAACTAGGAGATATAATTAAATTAGAGGCTACTCCTAGTAATTTTGGGCGGATTGCTGCTCAAACAGCAAAACAAGTAGTTATTCAGCGGATTAGAGAAGCAGAACGAGAGATTGTTTATGAGGAGTTTATCACGCGTGAAGGTGATATTGTTAATGGGGCTATCCAAAGATGTCAGAAGGATAATGTAATTGTTGATTTAGGCCGAACGGAAGCTTTATTAATTCCTAGAGAACAAATTGATGGAGAAATTTATCGGCCTAATGATAGTCTTAAAGTTTATATTGTAGAAGTAGAACAGACGACTAAGGGGCCAAATATCTTAGTTTCCCGGACTCATCCTGGTTTATTAAAAAGGTTATTTGAGATAGAAGTTCCTGAGATTCAGGATGGCACAGTAGAAGTTAAATCAATTGCCCGAGAAGCTGGGGAACGTTCTAAGATAGCAGTCTATGCTGCAGATGATAATGTTGATCCTATAGGTTCCTATGTAGGTCCTAATGGCTCTCGAGTTAGAGCAATTGTAACTGAGTTAAGCGAAGAAAAGATAGATATTGTAGAGTGGAGTTCGGATATTAAAGAATTTGTAGCTAATGCTTTGAGTCCAGCGGAAGTAGTTAAGGTAACAGCGAATGAGGATGAAGATGTAGCAGAAGTAATAGTACCTGATCACCAATTATCATTGGCTATTGGCAAGCAAGGACAAAATGCTAGATTAGCTGCTAAATTAACAGGTTGGAAGATTGATATCAAAAGTGAATCGCAAGTTGAAGATGAATTAGCTTAAAACTATATATGGAGGTGTTAATTTATGGGTGTTAGAATCCATGAGTTAGCTGATGAATTAGGATTAGATAGTAAAGAATTGATAGCGATGTTACAGGATTTAGGAGAAGAAGTTGATAGTCACATGAATACAATAGATAAAGATACGGCAGAGTTAGTTACTGAAATGATCTTTGGGGAAGAGGAAGAAGAGGAAGAAGCAAAAGAGACTACAGAAGCTGATAATTTAATTGAAATTGAAGATACTCTGACAGTTAAAGAATTAGCTGAAGAATTGGATATAGCTCCTAATTCTTTAATGACTGAATTAATTAGTTCTGGGATCATGGCTACTATTAACCAGGAACTTGACCTGGAGACTATTGAAGAGATAGCAGATGAATATGGTTATCAAGTTAAAAATGTTACTTCAGAAGAAGAAGATAGTGATGATGTATTTGGATTGATTAGTGATATTGAAGATGATCCGGCTGATTTGGAAGTAAGATCACCAGTAGTTACAGTAATGGGGCATGTTGACCACGGAAAAACTACTCTTTTAGATGCTATTAGGGAGAGTAATGTAACTGCTAGTGAAGCAGGAGGAATTACTCAACATATTGGTGCCTATCAGGTAACAATTGATGGGGATAGAATTACTTTCTTGGATACACCAGGTCATGAAGCCTTTACGCAGATGCGAGCTCGAGGAGCACAAGCAACGGATATTGCTATTTTGGTAGTTAGTGCTGATGATGGTATTATGCCGCAGACAGTAGAAGCAATTAATCATGCTCAAACTGCTGAAGTGCCTATTATTGTAGCTATTAATAAGATTGATAAACCAAATGCTCAACCGGAACAAGTTAAACAGGAATTAACCCAGCATGGTTTAGTACCAGAAGAATGGGGTGGTGATACTGTTTGTGTTCCTGTTTCTGCTCTTAAGCAAGAGAATTTAGATGAATTGCTAGAGATGATCTTATTGACTTCTGAAATGGAAGAGTTAACAGCTAATCCTAATCGGAAGGCTAATGGAGTGATTGTAGAAGCTGAGCTTGATCGTGGTCGTGGTCCAGTAGCTACTGTTTTAGTTAAGAATGGTACTTTACAGGTCGGAGATGCTATAGTAGCTGGTTTAGCTCATGGTAGAGTAAGGGCTATGATTGATGATCATGGTAATAGAGTAGAGGAAGTTGGTCCGGCTACTCCAGTAGAAGTATTAGGTTTATCTGAGGTACCAAGTGCAGGAGATCTCTTGGAAGTATTAGAAGATGATCAACAAGTAAGAAAGATTGCTGAAAGACGACAGGATCAAAAACGAGTTGAAGATTTAAAGCGTAAGGCAGCTGTTAGTTTAGATGATTTATTTGACCAAATCCAAAAAGGTGAGATTAAAGAATTAAATGTAGTAATTAAAGCTGATGTCCAAGGAACAGTAGAGGCTGTTAAAGAATCACTAGTTCAATTAAGTACTAATGAAGTACAGGTTAATACAGTTCATGGAGGAGTAGGTGCTATCTCTGAGACTGACGTTATGTTAGCTTCTGCTTCTAGAGCAATTATTATCGGCTTTAATGTGCGACCTGGTAGTGCAGCTCGTAAAATAGCAGAAAAAGAAGGCGTAGATATTAGGACTTATCAAGTTATTTATGAGGCAATTTCAGATGTTAAAGATGCTATGGAAGGATTATTAGACCCTGATTACAAAGAAGTAGTGATTGGTCGAGCTGAAGTGAGGGATACCATTAAAGTTCCTGGGGTAGGAATCATATCGGGAACTTATGTTACAGAAGGAAAAATAAATCGCAATGCTAAGATAAGATTACTAAGAGATAATCAGATTATTCATGATGGAACTATTAGTTCTTTAAAGCGTTTTGAAGATGATGTTCGGGAAGTGGCTGAAGGATATGAATGTGGTGTAGGAATTGAAGATTATAATGATATTAAAGTAGGAGATGTGTTAGAAGTTTATAAACTAAAAGCAGTTAAGAGAACTTTATAGGAGCTGATATAAATGGGACATCATCGCCAACAAAGAGTAGCATCATTAATCCAAGAAGAAGTTAGTGATTTGTTACAACGAGAGATGAAAGACCCTCGAATTGGATTTGTATCAGTTACTGATGTGGAAGTTTCTGGTGATTTACGCCATGCTAAAATCTTTGTTAGTATTTTAGGTGACGATGATAAAGAGGAAACTATGGAAGCTCTACAATCAGCAGAAGGATTTGTTAGAACAGAGATAGGTCAAAGAATCAGACTGCGTCATACGCCTGAGGTTATCTTTAGATATGACGACTCAATAGAGCGCGGGGCACGTATCTTTGAGATTTTAGAAGATATTGATGAGGAGCCTGAGGATGAAACAGAATAACTCTTTAGCTGAGATTATTCAGTTTATTAAAGAAGAAGATAGCTTCTTGTTAACTAGTCATATTGGCCCAGATGGTGATAATCTAGGTTCAACTTTAGCACTTAAGTTAATTTTAGAGCAGATAGGAAAGGAAGTCCAGGTAGTATTGGCTGATACTATCCCGGACTGTTTTTCCTTTTTACCTGCTATTGATCAAATTGTAGAGTATAGTCCAGCCTTGGATTTTGATTATGATGTGGTTTGTATTTTAGATGCTAGCAATCAGGACAGAGTGGGAGCAGTAGCAGAGTTAATTGCTGGTCAACCAGTGATTAATCTTGACCATCATCAGGATAATACTTACTTTGGGGACTATAATTTAGTTCAAGAAGTGGCAGCTACAGCAGAAATAGTTTATCAGCTAGTAACAGCTATGTCCCAGGTGAATTTAACTCCTGCCTTAGCTCAGGCATTAGCAACTGGTTTATTAACTGATACTGGTTCTTTTCGTTATGCTAATACAACTGCTCAAACCCATCAAATTATGGCTGATTTACTAAAGTATGAGGTTGATACATCATATATTGCCCGAAAAGTATTTGGCACTAACTCCTACGAGAGTTTAAAATTACGAGGGGCTGTGTTACAAAATTTACAGACTGATCAAACAGGCCAGATCGCTTGGCTTAAAGTTGATCAGGAACTATTAGAGGAAACAGGTGCTACTTGGGATGATACTGAAGGACTAGTAGGTTATCCTAGAAGTTTAGCAGGAGCTGAAGTAGGAGTCTTATTTAAAGAACAAGCTCCAGAAGAGATTAAAGTTAGTCTTCGTTCGAATACTTTTTTACCAGTTAATCAAGTAGCTCATCAGTTTTCTGGTGGGGGCCATCCTAGAGCTGCTGGTTGTCTATTAGAGGTTAGTTTAGAGGAAGCAGAAACAAAAGTAATTACAGCTTTACAAGAGGCGTTAGCAATATAGTAGTAGTTGCGAGAAAGGTGGCAATGAGATGGACATACTTTCTAGTTGCAAATTCGATTCTCCGGTAGTAATTAATTTAGGTACCTTTGATGGGGTACACTTAGGACACCAAAAGATAATTGAGTTGGCTGTTACAAAGGCTAACCAATTAGGAGGAACAAGTGTCTTATTTACTTTTAAGCCTCATCCGTTGGCAGTAGTAGGTCCGGAAGAAGCTCCAGCTAAATTAACTAGTTGGCCCCAGAAAAAAGAGCAGATTAAAAAGTTAGGAATAGATAAGATTATTTGCCAGGAGTTTACTACTGAGTTTGCTCAGCTTTCTTACCAAGAATTTATAACTAGTTTGCACCGTCAAGTTCCTCTAGCAGAGATTATTGTAGGAGAGGACTTTAGTTGTGGCCAGCAAGGCCAAGGAACTCCAGCTAAACTAGCTGATTTAGGAGCTGAGTTAGGATTTGAAGTACAAGCTGTACCAGCAGTGAAGATAGCTGGGCAGGAAATAGGTAGTACCAATATTAGAGAGCTGATTACAGCAGGTGATCTAGCAGGGGCTAGAGAGCAATTAGGTAGAAATTTTGCTCTGGATTGTACAGTAGTATCAGGTAAGCAACGCGGGCGAGAATTAGGTTTTCCAACTGCTAATCTAAAACCAGTTGTAGATTATGCTCTTCCACCGACTGGAGTGTATGCTTGTCGAGTACATTGGGCAGGTGATTTTTATTCTGGGGTAGTTAATTTAGGTTTGAGTCCCACTTTTGCTGAAGAGAAGTTTACTATTGAAGTTCATTTATTTGATTTTGCAGCAGATATTTACGACAAACAACTGGAGTTGGAATTTGTGGAGCGGATTAGACCGGAAAAAGAGTATAATACTAGTCAGGAATTGATAACTCAGATTGAGCAAGATATTATCGAAGCAAAAAAGATACTGAATTTTGATTAATCAGGTTTACTTTTGCAAATTAATATGTTAAAATTTAATCTGAAGTTAACCATTTACTAGGTTAATTAGTCCTCCGATAATTGACTTGGTAAATTGGGGCTTAGACAAAATAAGGAGGTGACAAGATGTTATCTGAAGCACAAAAGCAAGAAATTATTGCTGAGTACGGAACTCATGAAAATGATACTGGTTCTTCTCAAGTCCAAATTGCTTTACTAACAGCTGAAATTGAAGAATTGACTGACCATTTAGAGGATCATCACCAAGATCATGATTCTCGACGTGGTTTGATGCAGAAGGTAGGGAAGAGAAAGAAATTATTAAGTTACTTACAAAAGAATGATGTTGAAGCCTATCGAGAGCTAATTGATAAATTGGATATTAGAGGCTAGGCTGGGTTTAGTAAGGGCGGGATTTCCCGCTCTTATGTTTTAGTAACTATAGTATTTACATATTATAAATACTTTTTCACCAGTTAGAATGTATATTAAGATTGAGTAGCCTCGAATACTAAAAGTGTGAATATTCTTTAGAAAGGAGATAAATTTATGGCTAATGAATGGTCAATGGAGTTAGGTGGAGCTAACTTAACAATTGAAACAGGTGATTTAGCTCAACAGGCTAATGGGTCTGTGCTGGTACGTTATGGGGATACAGTTGTGTTAGTAACAGCTACTATGTCTGATCCCCGACCAGGAATTAATTATTTTCCGCTGATGGTTAATTATGAGGAAAGGTTATATGCTGCAGGTAAAATTCCTGGTGGTTTTATTAAACGAGAGGGGAAACCAAGTGATGCTGCTACTTTAACAGCTCGGTTGATTGATCGACCACTCCGACCTTTATTTCCAACAGGTTTTAGACATGATGTCCAAGTGATTGCTACTGTTTTATCAGTGGATTCTGATAATGCTCCTGATATTGCAGCAATGATTGGTGCTTCTGCTGCGTTATCTATTTCTGATATTCCTTTTGACGGGCCAATTGCAGGGGTTAAGGTAGGATTAATTGAGGGAGAATATATTATTAATCCTAGTATTGAGCAGATGAAAGAAAGCGAATTAGATTTAACAGTAGCAGGTACTGAAGAAGCAGTAATGATGGTTGAAGCAGGTGCTAATGAGGTACCGGAAGAAGAAATTATAGAAGCTATTGATTTTGGTCACCAGTCTGTACAAGAGATTGTGAGATTAGAGCAGGAAATGGTAGCTCAGATCGGTAAAGAAAAGGCTGATGTTGATCTAGAGATTGTAGATAGACCAGAGATTGCTACAGAAGTAAGAGAGTATGTAGGAGATAGCATGAAAGAAGCTCTCCAGACTAAGGATAAAGCAACTCGTGATCAACAAGTAGACCAAGTTAAAGAAGAAACTACAAATCATTTTGTTGATAAATATGATGAAGCTGAAGATTTAGAAGAAATTAAACAAGCAGTTAGTGAGACTTTAGACCAGATTAGTAAAGAGGCAATTCGCAATTTAGTTATGGAAGAAGGAACACGAATTGATGGTCGTGACTTGGACGAGGTACGTTCTATTTGGAGCGATGTTGATTTACTACCTCGCGCTCATGGTTCTGGTGTCTTTACTCGTGGTCAAACTCAAGCTTTAACAGTAGCTACTCTAGGTGCTGTAGGTGACGAGCAGGTATTAGATGGGCTAGAGGAGAAAGAGTCCAAGCGGTATATGCATCATTATAACTTCCCACCGTATAGTGTTGGAGAAACTAATCCGCTAAGATCCCCAGGTAGAAGAGAGATTGGTCATGGTACACTAGGAGAAAGAGCTTTACGACCAATGATTCCTAATAGTGATGAATTTCCTTATACGCTGCGATTAGTTTCTGAAGTTTTATCCTCTAATGGTTCCACTTCCCAAGCTAGTATCTGTGGTAGTACATTAGCTTTAATGGATGCTGGAGTTCCTATTAAAGCACCAGTAGCAGGAATTGCTATGGGCTTAATTAAACGTGATGATGAAATAGCTATTTTATCTGATATCCAAGGTATTGAAGACCATAATGGAGATATGGACTTTAAAGTAGCGGGAACTAAAGAGGGAATTACTGCTTTACAATTAGATATTAAGATCGAAGGGATCTCTACTGATATCTTAGAGCAGGGTCTACAGCAGGCTAGAGAAGGTAGACTTCATATTTTAGATAAAATGTTAGAAACTATTGATCAACCACGACAAGAAAAATCTGAACATGCTCCTGCAATTATGACTCTTGAGATTGATGAAGATAAGATTAAAGATGTAATTGGTAAAGGTGGTAAGACTATCAAGGGGATTATTGATGAAACAGGAGTTGATATTGATATTGAAGATGATGGTACAATTTATATTTCTGCTGCTGACCAAACTAGTGGTCAAGAAGCTAAACAGATAATAGAAGAGTTGACTAAAGAGATTGAAGTAGGAGATTATCATATGGGCCAAGTGAAACGAACTACAGATTTTGGTGCCTTTGTAGAAGTTGCTCCTGGTAAGGAAGGATTACTTCATATCTCTGAATTAGCTGATCGCCATGTTAAAGATGTGGAGAATATAGTAGAAAAAGGTGATGAGTTATTAGTTAAGGTAATTGATATTGATGATCGGGATAGAATTAGTCTATCTCGGAAGCAAGCTTTAAGTGAAGCAGAAGATAATTAAAATAAGTCCTATAAAACATAAACTGGAGTTATTCTGGTTTATGTTTTTTGTTTTCTTTTTTAGTATAATTAAGAGGTGATAAAGTGAAATTTGGAGTCCATACTTCTATTTCGGATGGTTTTGACCAGGCAGCTCAAAGAGCAGCTGATTTAGAGTGTGCTACTTTACAGATATTCTCTAGTAATCCGCGTGGTTGGAAGGCTAGAGAAATAGAAGCTACAGAAGTAGAACAGTTACAGGATAATTTAGCAAAATATAAGCTACAACCTTTAGTGATTCATACACCTTATTTATTGAATTTAGCTTCACCTAAAGAGGATTTGTATGCTAAATCCCAGCAGGCTTTAAAGCAAGAAGTTAGGCGAGCTGATAGATTAGGAGCTGACTATCTTGTTTTACATCCGGGGAGTCATACTGGTTCTGGTATTGAAGCAGGAATTGCTAGAGTAGGCCAAGCATTAGATAATGTTTTAGCAGCAGTAGATCCTGAAGTAATGGTTTTATTGGAGAATGTAGCTGGGAGAGGTACTGCAGTAGGGGCTAGCAGAGAAGAATTGGCCCGAATATTTACTTATGTGGATGATGTAGATCAATTAGGAATTTGTTTTGATACTTGTCATGGTTTTGCAGCTGGTTACGATTTAAGAGATAAAGAAGTGGTTGATCAGTTAGTAACTAATCTGGATTCTACTTTTGGATTAGAAAAATTAGGAGTCATCCATGTTAATGATTCTCAAGGAGAAGTAGGTTCTAATAAAGATCGCCACCAACATATCGGGCAAGGAGAAATAGGATTAGTTGGTTTTAAGAATCTAATTTGTCACCCTTTATTACAGGATAAGCCTTTTATTTTGGAAACACCAGTTGATGAAGCAGGAGACGATCAACAGAATTTAGCTACTTTGCGTAGTCTTAAGGAGTAATTTAGTTACTAAAAGGGAGGTTAGAGGTTGTGAAAAAGTTTTTATTAGTAGGATTGGTATGTCTGATGTTAGTTTTTACAGTCCAGCAAGTAAGTCAGGCAGCTCCTAGCTTTAAAGTTAAATTAATCTATACTGTTCAAGAAGGAGATGCCTTAGTTAAATTAGCACATAGATTTGATGTTACTGTAGATAAGATTAAAGAGGTTAATGACTTAGGTCCAGAGGAATTTATTAGATACGGAGACGAATTAGTCATTCCTCAGGGGCATAGTGTATCAACTAAAAAGGTATCGACTGACCAACAGCTCTTCTTTTCTTTTTATCAACCACAAGGTGATTTAGAAAAGTATGAATTGAATTGTAATGGGCAGTATGAAGTTAAGATTGAAAAGAAACCGTCAAGTGAAGTTGATGTTAGTCAGTTGCGGACGTTAAGTTATCATGTTAAATCAGGTGATAACTTATATGAATTAGCTAATGAGTTTAATACTAGTGTAGCTACGTTAAAAAAGCTAAATGGTCTGGAGTCTAATGTAATTCAAAAAGGAGATAAGATTGAATTACCAATTAATAATTTAAGTCAAAAAGAAGTTCTCTATCATACTATCAATGATCAAGAAATTGATTTATTGGCTAGGTTAATTCATGGTGAGGCTCGAGGTGAATCCTATATTGGACAAGTTGCTGTGGGTGCTGTTATTTTAAATAGAGTAATTAGTTCTTATTTTCCTGATACTATAAAAAAGGTAATTTATCAACCAAATCAATTTACTCCGGTAGCTAATGGTCAAATTAAATTATCGGCCGATGAGACTGCCTATCAAGCAGCTAAAGCGGTTTTACAGGGTAAAGATCCTACTCGAGGGGCCCAGTATTTTTATAACCCCCAGACGGCTCGGGATATGTGGTGGTTTAAAACTAGAGAAGTAATTGTTGAAATTGGAAATCATGTTTTTGCTAAATAAGTCCTTTTTTCTCCTTAGGGGAGAGAAAGGGCTTTTTTTATTGCGATATAGTGTTATGAATTGTGTGTAAGGTAATTTACTTCTTTTTTTACAGTAACTACTATTGCTAATTGAAAGCTGTTATATTAACATTATAGGGAGTATTTTAACAATTAAGCAAGGAGGTGCAGTGAGTGTCTAAGAAGTTACAAGTAACATGTAGTTTGATTGTACTAGCAGTAATCTTATTTACAACAAGTGCTAATGCACTTTCCTTAGGAGCTAGGACATTACAGTTTAGGCATACAGGTGCAGATGTAGAAAAATTACAACAGAAATTACAGACAGTAGGTCATTATCAGGGAGCAATTGATGGTTTTTATGGGGGGCAGACTGAAGATGCGGTGATTGAATTTCAAATTGATCAGCAGTTAACTATTGATGGCCTTGCAGGGTGGAATACTATACAAAATTTAAAACAAGTAACAAATAATAATTATCAGGTTCAGTCTGGTGATAGCTTATTTAAAATTGCTCATAAGTTTAATACTTCGGTACAAGCACTACAAGAAGTTAATGGATTACAGTCGGAATCTATTTATCCTGGCCAAAAGTTAACAATTCCTAAATCTAGTACTTCTTCTAGTGGTAATTATACTAGGTTGGATTTATCAAAGCAGGAGTTGGATTTGTTGACAAAGGCAGTTTATTCTGAAGCTAGAGGGGAGTCTTATACTGGCCAAGTTGCTGTAGCAGCAGTTATTTTGAATCGAGTTGAAGATCCTAGATTTCCTGATACAATTAAAGGAGTTATTTTTCAACCTTGGGCTTTCACGGCAGTTCACAATGGACAATTCTGGTTAGAGCCTGACCAAAGATCTAGAAAAGCTGCTTTAGATGCTGTCCAGGGTTGGGATCCTACTGGTAGAGCAGTTTTTTATTATAATCCAGTTAAAGTAACTTCCCACTGGATCTATACTAGAGATATAATTAAAAAGATCGGTAAACATTATTTTGCTGGTTAAAGTTATCATAATTCTGAGGGCCAACTTTGCGGTTGGCCCTCTAATATTTTTTGCAAAGTATAATTAGTCGTGAGCTATCAGCTATGTGTCGTCAGCCAGTTCAAATTTAAAATCATAGACACAATTCAAATTTTTAGAATATAGTAATTTTAAAGATTTAGATTTTGAATTTTAAGGGCTTGAATTAGCTGATAGCTGATAGCACACAGCACACGACACACAGCTTATAACTATAAATTATCATTGAGATAATTAATGATTCCTTGGGCAATTGCCTGAGCAATTTTGGCTTGTTCTTGGGGATCATTGATTCTTTTGCGATCTTGCGGATTACTGATAAAGCCAACTTCGACAATAACTGCTGGAATATCAGTCTTACGTAATAGATAGTAGGAACCAGTTTTGATCTGGCGATAATTATCGGGTTGAATTTTGATCAATTGTTCTTGGATTGCTGCTGCTAATTTTTTACTTTCTTTATCCTCAGCAGCATAAAAAGTCTGCCCGCCAAAAGAATTAGCACTAGGGAAACTGTTAACATGAATACTAACTAGTAGGTCTACCTCCTGTTGGTTAGCTATTTTAGCTCTCTGGATTATATCCTTATTGCGATCATCTTGGTATAGCTTATCCTCTTTGCGAGTCATAATCAGTTTGATGTTTCCTTTATCCAGTTTTTGAACTAATTTATGAGCAATTGCTAGGTTGATATCTTTTTCTAAGACACCTTCTTTATGGGTCCCCGGATCAATTCCACCGTGACCAGCATCAATAACTATTGTTTTCTGTAATTGAGAGGTAGTAACCGGTTGGCTGTTAAGTCCCCAACTGATTAGGGAGCTAACTATTAAAATTGACAATAGACTATAGATTAAAGTGCGCATTGAGATAAAATAAAATCTAATTTTTTCCATTATCCCCATCCTTTAAATGGACCATCTATTTTTAGTTGAAATTGTAATTGTCTTATAACTAATTATATTATCTTAAATTAAAATTATGTTTCTAGTACTTATTTTATTGCTTGAGGTGATATTTAACCTCTCTGTTACATAAGTAGATAGCAAGGGATGGTGAAGGAGGAATCAGTATGCGCATTGAATTGACTACATCAGATGTCTTAATCTTATGTGTAATATTAAGTGTTAGTTTCTTTTTGTTAGGAATAGCAATTGATAGTTCTTTTCTTCAAGAGACTCTGCCAGTAACTGACCAAAAGTTGGCCCCGATTTATCAAGTGGATACTACAGAGAAAAAAATAGCAATTACTTTAGATGGCATGTGGGGGGCTGATTATACTCATAGATTATTAGAGATTTTTCGGAAGCATGATATCTATGTGACCTTCTTTTTTGGGGGCAACTGGTTAGAGGAATATCCGGATTTAGTCCAGGAGATAGTTGCTAATGGTCATGAAATTGGTAATCACAGCTATACACACCCTCATATGACCAAGTTGAGTGCTCAGCAAATTAAAAAGGAATTAACCAGAACTAGTGAATTAATTAAAAAGCTGACTGGCCAACAACCAACGTTATTTAGACCTCCCTTTGGTGAGTATGATAATCAGTTAATTAAAGTAGCTCATGAATTAGATTATCATGTAGTACAGTGGACTATTGATTCTCTGGACTGGAAGGATGTTAGTACCGATTTTATTGTTAATCGAGTGTTAGAAAATGCTGCACCAGGAAGTATTGTTTTAATGCATAATAATGGCACTCATACAGCTGATGCTTTAGCTAAATTAATTCCTCAACTTAAGGAGAGGGGATATGAGATTGTTCCTGTATCTGAGTTAATCTATCAGGATGATTATTATGTTGTTCCTCATTCAGGACTGCAAAAAAAGGTTAGGTGAGGTGAAAAAATGAGTCGAGATAAGATTCAATTTTTTTATTTACCATTAAATCGTCAGGTGATCTGGGGGTTGATTGGGGTAATTATGTTAGTTAGTTTCGGCTTGATTAAGTTTGATAGCGCTGGGTCAGTAGTAGAACAACCTGTCTTTCGCCAGCAGGTAGAGCCTTATTACCAAGGGCCAACTGACCAACAAGTTGCCAGTTTGACTATTAATGTAGCCTGGGGTCAGGAGTACATTCCTGAACTGCTTGATATCTTAGATGAATATGATGTAAAGGCAACCTTCTTTTTTGTTGGTACCTGGGTAGAGAAATATCCTGAACTGACCCAGGAAATTAAACAGCGAGGCCATGAATTAGGTAACCATGGATTTGAACATTTACATCCTAAGCAACTATCTAAAGAGGAGTTAAAGGATTTGATTTTAGATAATCAGAAGTTAATCCAACAGATAGCAGATTATAAGACTGATTTATTTGCTCCCCCTTATGGTGAGGTAGATGATAGAGTAGCTAAGATAGCTAGTGAAATAGGGTATAAGACCATTATGTGGAGTGTGGATACTATTGATTGGCAACGTCCCCAACCAGAAGTGATCATCCAACGAGTTACAGACAAGATTAAGCCAGGCGGAATTATACTGCTGCATCCTACTCAGCCAACAGTTAAAGCACTGCCGCAGATAATTACTAGACTACGGGAACAAGGATATCAATTAGAAACTGTCTCGCAGCTGCTGGAGTAGGATATAGATGGGATATCAAACTAATCTACGGCGTAAACTAATTTTACTAGCTATTGTTGTAGTAATTGTTTCTTTAGTAATTGTTTTAGTGGCTGAGGTGGATAATTTAATTCGTTTTTTTGGGGGAGTAGAAGAGGATGTTTATTTTAGAGATCAAAATTTAGGTGGTTACCTTCCTGTAGAAGTGGAGGATTTAGTTCATAATAAAACTTCACAGTTGACTAGTTATCCCTTACCGGCTCGGCTTGATGCTGCTACAGGCAAGATAAAGCCAGCAGTTAAGGGCCAGATAGTGGATATTACTGCTACTTTGAATCGGATTTATACAGCAAAGCCAGACAGTAAAATCGAACCTGTTATGTATTCTCTAGAACCTTATTTAAAAGCAGCAGAGATTGAAAAAATCAACTATGAATTAAGTAGTTATAGCACCATAGTAACTGGCAGTCAAAGTCGGAAGGCTAATATTAAATTAGCTACTAAGCTGATTGATAATCAGTTGGTTGCTCCCGGAGAGGTATTTTCTTTTAATCAAGTAGTTGGCCCGCGGACTAAGGAGAATGGCTTTCAAGAAGGCCCAGAAATTATTGATGGTCAGGTGACTACAGGAGTAGGAGGTGGCATCTGCCAGGTGTCCAGTACTTTATTTAATGCTATACCAGCAGTTGATGAACTTAAGATCATAGAGCGCCATTTCCACTCTCGGGATGTAGGCTATGTGCCAGAAGGGCAAGATGCTACTGTAGCTTGGGATTATTTTGATCTTAAATTTAAGAATAAATTAGCTAGTCCAGTTATTATTCGAGCTCAGCTACAAGGAGTTAGATTAAAAGTGGTTATTTTAGGTCAGAAAGCAGGAAAAGAGGAATTGGCCCAGAAGAAGTTACAGGAAACTGAATAACTTCAGTTTATGATTAAGACTAAGTAAACTTCAAAATATCTAAAGGAGGAATTTAAATGAAACTTAAAATTAAAAAATTAGATGAAGCAGCTATTTTACCAGAATATCAACACGGGAGTCAGGAAGATGCGGGACTTGATTTGCACTCAATTGAAGCTAAAATTTTACAGCCTGGAGAGTATAAGTTATTTAAAACTGGTCTAGCTTTAGAAATACCTAGTGGTTATATGGGCAAGATCTGCCCTAGAAGTGGACTTGCTTTCCGCCAGGGAGTTACAGTCTTAAATGCTGAAGGAACTATTGATCCCGCTTATAGAGGAGAGCTAGGAGTTGTTTTGATTAATCATGGTTCAGAGCCTTATCAAGTAGACCAGGGTGCTAGGATAGCCCAGCTAATTATAGAAGAGTACGAAAGAGTAGAATGGGAAGAAGTAACTGATTTAACTGCTACCCAACGAGGAACAGGTGGTTATGGACATACAGGTGTTTAAAGTCTCTTAGCTCTAATCTGTCAGAAAGGAGTGGTTAAATGAGACTTAGTGAGTTAGAAGGAAAGGAAGTTATAAATCTACATAATGGAGAACGGTTAGGTTTGATTAATGAGACAGAATTAGTCTTTGATAGCAAGACAGGTGCTTTAGAGTCTATCTTATTACCTATCCAAAGAGGTTTTTTTAGTCGAGGAGAGGAGTTAGAGGTCCCTTGGGATGCAATAGTTAAAATAGGAACGGAGATAATAATTGTAGACTTGCCTCTGGAGATGATGTAGCTAGCAATGATCTAACATTTTTATCCTTTTAGGCTTGACAAAGTCGATTAAATATTAGACAATATAATAGACAGTCTAAGTAAATAATAAGGGTAAGATTGAGGTGCAATAATTATCAGTAGTTATCTGGAGCTAACTTGGATAATGAAAGGAGTTATTGCCGAAGTTTAACTCTGATTATAATTAGAGTTAAACTGGGTTTGTATTTAAGAGATACAAAACTGTCGCTAGACTTCTAGTGAAGTGCTATCTTATCGTTTCGATTGCGAAGCGATTGGTAGCTACCAATCGCTTTTGTTATTTGCTAATTAAATTATTCAATCTGGTAATTAAATCAATCAAAGAGGTGATAAAGTGGCAACTAAAGTTTTAGTTTCGGGAGCTAATGGGAAAATGGGGCAAGCAGTAGTGGAGATGGTAGCTGAAGTAGAGGATTTTAAGTTGGTTGGTGCCGTAGATGTATCTCAGGTAGGTCAGGATATCAACCAATTATTAGGATTAGAGGAGGAACCAGTTAAGATTAGAGAGGATTTAGAAGCTACTTTAAAAGAGGTTAACCCTGATGTAGTAGTGGATTTTACTACTCCCCAGATAGTAATGGAGCAGATTAAGACTACTTTAGAGCAAGGGGTGGATATTGTAGTAGGGACTACTGGAATTACTGAAGTAGATTTAGCTCAGATTGAAGACTTGAATCAAGGAGCTAATACAGTTGTAATTGCTCCTAATTTTGCTATTGGAGCTGTCCTGATGATGAATTTTGCCCAGCAAGCAGCTAAGTTTATGGATGATGTAGAGATTATTGAACTTCATCATAATAATAAATTAGATGCTCCTTCAGGAACAGCACTTAAGACAGCAGAGTTGATTAATGAGAACTTAGATAGTACAGAGCAAGCAATAGAAGAAATAGAGGAATTAACAGGAGCTCGAGGTGGTCAACAAGATGGAATTAATATTCACAGTGTTCGGTTGCCAGGTTTAGTAGCCCACCAAGAAGTTATCTTTGGTGGTGAAGGTCAGACATTCAAACTCCAGCATGATTCTATTAACCGGAAGTCCTTTATGCCCGGAGTTGAGTTAGCTATCAGACGGTGTTCTACAGTTGAGGGAGTTGTTTATGGATTAGAAAATTTACTTGATTTATAAAAAAATTAAACCAGACAAGCACTACTTAGAAGTTTGTTACATATAATGGTGTTAAGAAAAGGAGGGATAGCTAGTGAGTCATAATCTAACAGGAAAGAAATTGGCTCTACTAGGTGGAGATCAGAGAGAACTTAAGTTACTATCTATCTTAAATACTACAGGAGCTAAGCTAGAAGTACTAGGTGACCCGGCTACTCAGCCAACTGGGATTACTATAGTGGATTCTCTGCAAGAATTATCTCCAGATCTAGCTGCAGTTATTGCTCCTATGACTGGAGTGGATCAGCAACACCAAATCAAGAAGACCTTTAGTAATCAGGAAGTGAGATTAAAGGAAGATTTTTTTGCTCAATTAAAGCCAGGTACTAAATTCTTTATCGGGTTTGCTACCCCTCAGATCAAGAATTGGTGTGCTAAGTACCAGCTAAACTTAGTGGAATTAGCCGATTTAGATGAGGTAGCTATTTTGAATGCTATACCTACTGCTGAAGGGGCGATTGAATTAGCAATTAGAGAGTCAGCTATTAATTTACACGGCAATAATTCCTTTGTTTTAGGACTAGGTAGAGTAGGATTGACCCTAGCGCGGATGTTACAGGGGTTAGGTAGTACTACCTTTGGGGTAGCAAGAAAACATAAAGATTTAGCCCGAGCTAAAGAGATGGGCCTTACTCCAGTTGATTTTGCTGATTTAGCAGCTGAGATAAGTAAAGCTGATTTTATCTTTAATACAGTACCAGTTGAGGTGCTGGAGCAGTCAGTATTAGAGCAGGTAGATTCAGAAACCCTTATTATAGATTTGGCTTCTGCGCCAGGAGGGACAGATTTTGCAGCTGCTGAACAATTAGGTATTCAAGCTGAATTAGCCTTAGGATTACCTGGTAAAGTAGCTCCTGATAGTGCTGGAGAGATATTAGGTGCTGTTATCCCTCGACTTATAGTTAATAGTGTATAGTTGAGAGTAGTTTAGATTTGAGTTTCTAACTATCAACTGTCAATTCTCAACTATACACTAAATTAGGGAGGTGCTTGTCTGTGGAGGTTGCAGATAAAACTATTGGTTTTGCTTTAACTGGTTCGCATTGTACATTAGCTAAAGTTATTCCCGCTCTAGAAAAATTGGTAGAGCAAGGGGCTACTGTATATCCTATCTTATCAGAAGCAGTCCAACAGCATGATACTAGATTTGGAACTAGTGAAGAATGGAGAGAACAGATAGTTGAGATAACTGGTCACGAACCAATAACTACAATTCTAGAAGCAGAACCTATTGGCCCGCAAGGACTATTGGATTTATTGGTTGTTGCTCCTTGTACAGGAAATACTACAGCTAAGATTGCTAATGGAATTACTGATACAACAGTTACTATGGCAGTAAAAGCCCAACTAAGAAATAGTCGGCCTGTTGTCTTGGCTATTGCTACTAATGATGCTTTAGGCAATAATGCTCAAAATTTAGGTTTAGTCTTAAGTACGCCCCATATTTATTTTGTACCTTTTGGTCAGGATAATCCGACTGATAAACCTAATTCATTAGTAGCTAGAATGGAATTGATTGTTGATACTACTAAGTATGCTTTAGATGGGAAGCAGTTGGAACCAGTGTTGATTGAGTATAAAGGGATTTAAAAAGCAATTGACAGTTTACAATTTACAGTTTACAGTTAAATCTAATTAAACCCTAATAATAAATGTTGTGAACTTGACTGTCAATTGTACACTGTGAACTGTAAACTATACACTAATTCAGGAGGTAGTGAGTATGAAGAAGGTAAATGTAGCGGTAGTAGGTGCCACTGGAGCAGTTGGTCGGGAAATGGTTAGTATTTTAGAAGAAAGAGATTTTCCTTTTGCTGATCTGAAGTTATTGGCGACAGAAAGATCTGCGGGAACAGTGATGACTTGTCAAGGAGAAGAGTATGTAGTAGAGGAGACTACACCTGATTCTTTTACAGGAGTTGATATAGCTTTATTCAGTGCTGGTTCAGGTGCTAGTAAGCAACTTGCTCCCGAGGCTGTGGAGCGTGGGGCAGTAGTAGTAGATAATAGTAGCGCCTATCGGATGGATGATCAGGTGCCACTAGTAGTACCAGAAGTTAATCCCGAAGCTATTTTTGAACACCAAGGAATTATTGCTAATCCTAATTGTTCTACTATTCAAATGGTAGCTCCACTAAAGCCAATTCATGAGGCAGCAGGCATAGAGCGAATTGTTGTTTCTACTTACCAAGCTGTGTCAGGGACTGGTAAGGATGCTATGGATGAATTATGGGAGCAGAGTAAGCAGGTATTAAATGAAGAGGAAGTTGAGTCCGAGATTTATCCTCATCAGATAGCCTTTAATGTTTTACCGCATATTGATATTTTTTATGATGATGGCTATACTAAAGAGGAAATGAAAATGGTTAATGAAACCCAAAAAATTATGAATGATAGCGATATTAAAGTTACTGCTACAGCTGCTAGAGTACCAGTGCTGTATGGTCACGCTGAATCAGTAAATATTGAAACAAATGATAAATTAACAGGTGAGGAAGTTAAAGAGTTATTGGCTGCTACAGAAGGAGTTAGAGTGGAAGATGATCCCCAGGAGTTAACTTATCCTCTTCAGAGTGCAGCTACTACAACTGATGATGTACTAGTAGGGCGGATTCGCGAGGACCATACTATTGATTGTGGCTTAAATCTGTGGATTGTGGCTAATAATCTGCGGAAAGGAGCAGCTTTAAATACGATTCAGATTGCTGAGAGGTTGCTGGCAAAGAAGTGAGGTGACTGAATGCGTGACATAGTAATCCAGAAGTTTGGTGGTAGTTCAGTAGCAACTGCAGAGAGACGAGAACAGGTGCTTGATAAAATATTAGACTGTATTAACCAAGGTTCGCAACCTGTTCTTGTTGTTTCTGCTATTGGTAGAGAAGGAGCGCCTTATGCTACAGATACTCTGCTTAACTTTGTCCAAGATGTTCATGAGCAATTAGATCCTAGAGCTAAGGATTTATTGATGTCCTGTGGCGAGGTTATTTCCACAGCAGTTATTACTCAGGCACTTAAGGCTAGAGGTTATGAGGCTGAACCATTAACTGGTGCCCAGGCTGGAATTATTACCGATGAAGAATTTGGGAATGCTAAAATAAAAGAGGTTCAAACTGAACGCATCTTAGAAGTGGTAGATGAGGGTAAAATTCCTGTAGTAGCAGGGTTTCAAGGGGTATCAGAAACAGGAGAAATTACTACCTTAGGTAGAGGCGGTTCTGATACAACAGCTTGTGCTTTAGGTGCTGCTTTACATGCGGAAATGGTAGAGATTTATACTGATGTAGAAGGAGTCATGACAGCTGATCCAAGGATTGTACCAAATGCTAAAACTTTAAAACATGTAACCTATGATGAAGTCTGTGAGCTAGCTTACCAAGGTGCTAGAGTAATCCATCCTCGGGCAGCTGAAATTGCTAAACGAGAGCGGGTGCCAGTGATTATTCAATCTACTTTTAGTGAAGCTGAAGGAACGGTGATCTCTAATGTTTTTGAACAACAACAGATAGAGATTAAAGGAGATAAACCAGTAACTGGGATCACAAGTCGGAGTAATTTGATACTAGTTAAGATTTATCCTAGAGCTCAGCAAGAGGTCACGGCTACTTTAGGTTGCTTTAGAACGTTGGCTCAGGCTGATATAAGTGTTGATTTTATTAATGTTCGGGCTGATTTAATCAGTTTTATGATTAATGAAAATTTAGCAGAACAGGCTAGTGAGTTATTGGATGCTGAAGGTTATAATTATGAAATTTTCACTGATTTTAATAAGGTATCAGTAGTGGGAGCAGGAATGACTGGTATTCCAGGGATTATGGCTCGAGTAGTAGAGGCCTTAACTGATAATGGGGTTTCTATCTATCAAACGACTGATTCACATACTACTATTTCTTGTTTGATTAAAGACGAGGATGAAGAGGATAGTTTGTGCGCTTTACATGATTACTTTAAGTTAGGCAATTAACTCTGGAGGTGGCTAGGAATGGAGTTTGGAGAAGTCTTAACAGCAATGGTAACGCCTTTTGATGATAATTTAGAAGTGGATTATGAGCAAGCAGCTAAGTTGGCCCGCTATTTAATTAATAATGGTTCAGATGGTCTGTTAGTCTTAGGTACAACTGGTGAAGTACCTGTTTTATCCCAAGAAGAAAAATTAAAGTTATTAGAAGTCATTGTTGCTGAAGTAGGAGAGGAAACAACTATTGTAGCAGGAACTGGTTCTTATGCAACTTATAAAAGTATTGAGTTTACTACTCAAGCAGAAGAAACTGGAGTGGATGGAGTTATGTTAGTCACTCCTTATTATAATAAACCACCTCAAGCTGGTCTAGAGAATCATTTTAAACAGGTAGCATCAGCTACTGAGTTGCCTATTATTTTATATAATGTACCTAGCCGAACAGGTAGAAATTTAGAACCAAGTACTATTGCTAAGTTATCTAAGGTGGATAATATTGTAGCTGTTAAAGAAGCTAGTGGCAGTGTAGAGCAAGCAACTAAGATTAATGCTCTAACAGATGATAAGTTTATGATTTACAGTGGTGATGATAGTTTAACGTTACCTATCTTATCAGTTGGGGGTACAGGAGTTATTAGTGTAGCTTCTCATTTGGTAGGAGAGGAAATTAAAGAAATGATTACGGCCTATAAAGCAGGAGAGATAGATTTAGCCGCTGCTAAAAATAAAGAGTTAGCTGATTTATTTGCTGGCTTATTTATGACTACTAATCCGATTCCAGTTAAGAAAGCACTAAATTTAGTTGGCCCTACAGTAGGAGGTTTGCGAGCACCATTAGTTGAATTGCCTACTCAGCAAGAATCAGAACTTAAACAAATATTAACTAGTTATGATTTAGTGTAGGCTACCAGTTATGGTAGCTTTTTTTATTACTATAATCTTATCTTGTATTTATCAGTGAAATCATTTATAATATAAAATAGAGTTGATTGCGGATAATTTTAAAAAAGGAAAAAATATCAGATTATTAGACGGAGGTTTTAGTAAATGTCACAAATAAATAATGATTCGGTTTCGATTATTCCACTAGGCGGAGTCGGAGAGATTGGGAAGAATATGATGTTAGTGGAAAAGAATGATGAAATTTTGGTAATAGATGCGGGAATAAAGTTTCCTGAAGAAGACCTACACGGGGTAGATTTAGTAATTGCTGATATCTCTTATTTGCTGAGGAATAGAGAACGGGTGAAGGGAATTGTTTTAACTCATGGTCATGAAGACCATATTGGAGCTTTACCTTTTATTCTTAAAAAATTAAATGTTCCTATTTATGGAACAAAATTAACTTTAGGATTATTACGGGAGAAGCTAAAATCACATAATCTGCTTTCGAGATCTCATTTAACAGAGGTTAATCCTGGTGGTACAGCTCAGATTGGTTCTTTTAAAGTTGATTTTATTCGGGTGAACCACAGTATTGCTGATGCTTGTGCATTAGCAATTCATACTCCTTTAGGAGCAATTGTATACGCTAGTGATTTCAAGTTTGACCAAACTCCAATTAATGAAAAAATGACGGATATTCATAAATTTGCTGAATTAGGGAAGAAGGGAGTATTAGCTTTATTCTCTGATAGTACTAATGTAGAACGAGAAGGATTTACTCACTCGGAAAAGGAAGTAGGACAGACATTAGATAAAGCTTTTAAAGGAGCCGATCAAAAGATTATAGTAGCTAGTTTTGCTTCTAATTTCCATCGGATCCAGCAGGTTTTTGATATGGCGGTTAAGCATAACCGTAAGGTAGCTCTTAGTGGTCGGAGCATGCTAAATAATGTAAAGATCGGTAGAGAGTTAGGTTATTTTGATATTCCAGATCATTTACTGTTGGATACAAGAGAAATTAGCAAGTTACCACCTGAGAAAACAGTTTTATTAATAACTGGTAGTCAAGGTGAACCTAGAGCAGCTTTAACTCGGATGTCTAGAGGGGACCATAAGATAAATGTGAAGGACGGAGATACAGTAGTAGTTTCTGCGACTGCTATTCCAGGGAATGTCAAAGCTGTTGGTCAGACGATTAATCAGCTATTCCAACAAGGAGCAGAAGTGATTTATGAGGCAGTATCGGGAGTTCATGTATCTGGTCACGCTAGTCGAGAAGAACTAAAATTAATGTTAAATTTAACTCGGCCTCAATATTTCTTCCCTGTTCATGGTGAGTATAGACATTTACACTTACATGCTAATTTAGCTAAAGAGATAGGAGTTGCGCAAGAAAATATTTTCTTGCCTGATTTAGGAGATAGAATAGTACTGACTGGAGAAAAAGGTTATACGCAAGGTACTGTTCAAGCTGGTAGAATTTTAGTAGATGGATCAGGTGTAGGAGATGTGGGTAGTGTTGTTTTACGTGATAGAAGAATGTTATCTGAAGATGGAATTTTAATGGTGGTAGTTACTATTAATGGTAAAGGACAAGTAGTAGCAGGTCCAGATATTATTACTCGTGGTTTTGTTTATGTCAGAGGTTCAGAAGACTTAATTAATGATGCAACTAAGCGAGTAGAAAAGGCATTAGGTAAGTGTGAAGAAAAGCAGATTACAGAATGGTCTGTTCTTAAATCTGAAATTAGAGATGCCTTAGATGGTTATCTTTATAGACGAACTAAAAGAAACCCAATGATTATGCCTATTATTATGGAAGTTTAATTTATTAGGGTGGTTTAAACCACCCTAATTTTTATGTGTGCTCTGTAGATTATGAAAATAGTAGATGAGAATTCTATCCATGCTGTTTTCGTCGTATCGGTGTGTGAAACCAATAGTAACAGGGTGTCTATCGTGAGATAGAATCTGAAGAGTTTGAGGTGAATAGTCAGCCTAAAACAATATGTGAACCGTCGGTGGCATTTAGTAGTGGCGATTCACCATAAAAATGAAGAAGTCCAATGTCGACTTGGGGGATGCAGGTGGCTCTGGATAAAAAGCGAGATAACGAGAGTGTCCATGTCGAATTACTAGGTGTGATTATGGTTGGGATGGCTATAATAGTTTTCGTAATTGACCAGAGGAGTCTCTAATATAGTTCTGTATAGAAATCTATAGAGATAAATGATGGTATAACCTAAAATGGGAAAGCCAGAGTGAGGATATATTAGAGTTCAGAAGCTATCATAGTAGCGAAAAAAATCAATGAAAGTTGATTACAGTGAAGGATAGTCAGGTTATTGAAGTTAAGAATAGACTGTCAATGATATCTTAATAAGAATGGTTTAGACGCTATTAAAGATAGTGAGCTCTAAAAGAAATATAGACAGGAAATAATAACTGAAAATATGATGAATTTAGGGAATACCATGACTTAAGTAGTAGTGAACTAAGAGGTGCGATTGGTGAGAGCCTAAAGACGTGCTTAGGAGTACTATGAAGATAAGGGTTAAGATATCGAGACAGGAAAGAAAGAACTGGTAAGTAGTGAAATTAGGATAGGTGAAAAAAATTTTCGAACCTTATACAGTCTGAAAGATTTAATCACAGATAAATGGCGAATGCATAAGGCAGGACAAAAAGTGCTGGCTAATGGTGGTTGTGGTGGAATTGATAATGTAAGTATCAATGAATATAGAAATAACTATAAACTGAATATGCAAGAATTATATAGGCAGTTAAGAGAGGATAGATATGAGCCACGACCAGTACTAAGAACGTATATCTCAAAAGAAAATGGAGAAAAGAGACCACTAGGGATTCCAGTAATTAAAGATAGGATTGCCCAACAAGCAGTCAAACAAATCTTAGAAATATACTTTGAGAGATTGTTTTGTGAATGTTCTTTTGGATTCAGACCTAACAGATCAACCCATGATGCAATAGAGAAAATAGAAGAATATAAACAGCAAGGTTACGATTGGGTAGTAGATGCAGATATAAAATCTTATTTTGATACTATAAACCATGATTTATTAATGGATTTTATAGTAGAATATATAAGTGATGGATGGGTATTAGACTTAATTAGATCGTGGCTAACTGCAGGAGTCATGACCGAAGAAGGAAGAAAAGAGACTAAAGAAGGAACACCTCAAGGAGGTGTGATCTCTCCTTTATTAGCTAATATCTATTTACATTACTTTGATAAGAAGATGACTCGAAGGGGATATAAACTAGTTCGCTTCGCTGATGATTTTGTAGTATTGACCAAAAGTAAAGATAAAGCCAAAAGAGCATTACAAGTAACTCGTCAGATAATAGAAAATGAATTAAAATTAAAACTCCATCCTGAGAAGACAGTGATAACAAACTTTTATGATGGGTTTAAATTTCTAGGATTTAGATTTCATCATTGGTATTATAAAAGTCCAAGAGATAGAGCAATAAATAACTTTAAAGATAGAATAAGAGATATAACTAGAAGAAATAGACCTCAGAAATTGGAAATAATAATTGATGAGTTAAATTTAGTACTAAAAGGCTGGGGACATTACTTTAAAATAGGCAATATCAAAACATTATATAGGAAATTAGATAAATGGATAAGAATGAGAATACGTTCTTTCATAGAAGGAAAGAAAGCGATAATTCATCAGAATTATCGCTTATCGAATAAGTTTTTAAGAGAAGAAGGACTAGATTCACTGCTTACTGATGTGCTGTAATCGAGAGTGAAATATACATCTATGGTAACATAGAGTCGCTGACTTACTCTCTGATATGGAGCACCAATAACCGAAAGCTGTATACGGGAAAACCGTTCGTGCAGTTTGATAAGGGGTCCCAGCTGTGAAGCTGGTCCTACTTTATTTTTTTGGAGGGAATAGATTATTAAAATAGAAATTATACATAGACTATAAATACCTAACGATAGGAGTTGATGGAAATGAGAAAAAAGGTGTTAGTCTTATTAGTATTAACAATCTTATTATTTAGCACTATTAGTTGGGCTAGTTCTCAAGTAGCTAGGGAAAAATATAAAGCAGGACTACAGGATTATAGAGCTGGTAACTATCAACAAGCAATTTCTCAACTAATAGAATCTATATCTGAAGATTCTAGTCTTTTTTATCCGCATTATGTATTAGGATTAAGCTATATGAGATTAGATGAGTTTGATTTTGCTCAGACTCAATTGGAAAAGGCTCATCAAATCAATCCCCAACATTATAGAGGAGCAGTTAATTTAGGTCGGGTTTATTTAGCGCAAGATTCGTTGGAGCAAGCTAGAGAAATTTTAGAGCAGGGAATTGAGCTTAAACCTGAGGCAGATAGCGCTTATAATGTATTAGGTAGAGTATATATGAAACAAGAAAAATATAAGTCAGCTATTAAGAATTATCAGCAGGCAGTTAAGCAGAGTGAGCAAAATTATTATGCTATTAATAATTTAGGTTTTGTTTATCTGCAAGTAGGAGAGTATCAGAAAGCAATTGATATTTTACAGCAGGGAGCCCAAGCAGATGTGCAGCTACCTTATCTATATAATAATTTAGGTATTGCCTATGAGAATACTGATCAGTTAAAAGAAGCTAAGTCGGCCTATCAGCAGGCGTTAGAGCTTGATTCTAATTATCAAAAAGCAGAAGTTAATTTAAATCGGGTAACTGATTTATTAACTAAATAGAATTAAGAAAGGAGTGCTCAAGATATTAGGTATTTCTTTTTTTAAATTAACACTTGTTAAGTTTTTCACACATATAGTATAATAAAAGTGAGGAGGGATAGTTATGAGGGATGATGGTTGGGATTATGAATTATTATTAGAGATTACTGCTGCCGATGATAGCAATAATAGTTATGCTTTATTGCGGGCTGGTAATCAGTATGGGATAGGGAATTATAATCATGATTCTTCCTATAGTGAGGTAACCTGGAAAGATTCGCCGGAAGGAATGTTAACTTATATAGAGGAAAATTTAGAGGATGGTTGTGGTAATCATATAGAAAAAAATTTCATCCGTTCCGTAAAAGGAAAATTACAGATGATGTCTTATAAGCAATGATTTAACCGCCTTTTAAAGGCGGTTTTTTTATATTTTCGATTTAAATCGGGTACAATAAATTGTAAGAAGGAGGGAGTGATATGAAACTAGATCTAACAGGAGTTAAAGATAGAATGGCTGAAAGACAAATCTTTATCAATCGACTCCAGATGAAGGAACAAGATAATGTAGAAGGAGAGTTAGAAAAAGAGGCTACAGATAAGATATTATAGAGCAAATCTTTAGTCAATTCATCCGCATGATGCTTATGCTAAACTGGAAAAGAAGTAGTAATATAATAAATTTTGCTAATATAACTGAATATATCATCTTGTATTAGAATCCTAGTCTAGCTAAAATTAGATTAGGATTCTTTTTTTATTTATATTTTTATTCATAAATTTACCACAAATGATTAGAATATAGTTTTAATCTAAGTAACAGGATAATGATAAACTAATGTATAAAAAGATGAAACCTTCTTATACTAAAAATGAAAATAGTTGGTTGGAAGAAGGGAGGAGTGATCTATATCGATTCTGAGGAAGATAAACAAGAGTCTATAACCGTTTATCAACAATCTATGCAGGAGATTATTACTGAGTTTGAGACAGACGAGGAAGCAGGATTATCCGCTAGCCAAGCTAAAAAGAGGCTAGAAGACTATGGCCCTAATCAACTAAAAGAGGAAGCAGGTATCTCTATAGGGGAGATACTAATTGAACAGTTTAAAAATATTATTGTAATTTTATTGTTAGTAGCTGCTGGAATTTCTTTTGTTATTGGAGATGTTATTGAGGCAGTAGCAGTTTTAGCAGTTATTATTTTAAATGCTATCTTTGGATTTGTAACAGAGTATAAAGCTGAAAAATCTGTTGCTGCCTTAAAAGAGATGGTAACGACTAAAGCTAAGGTGATTCGGGATGGTAGTTTAACAGAAATTGAAGCTGATCAGGTAGTACCAGGTGATCTGTTAGTCTTAGAGGAAGGAGATAGAATTACTGCTGATGGAAGATTGGTTACTGCTGATAATCTATCCATAGCTGAAGCAGCCTTAACTGGAGAATCAGAAGCAGTAACCAAACAGGTAGAAAAATTAGCAGCTGAAACTCCACTAGCAGAAAGAAGCAATATGGTCTTTATGGGGACAGCAGTAACTCGGGGCAATGGTATGGCAGTTGTGACTGGGACTGGTACTGATACAGAAATGGGCCAAATTAGTAATCTACTCCAGGAGACTGAATCAGAGGAGACACCTCTCGAGAAGAGACTGGACCAGATGGGTAAATCTTTGATTGTATTAACTTTAATTATTGCTGCTTTAGTGTCAGTAGTTGGTATCTTTATTGGTCGAGAAGTTGTCGAAATGGTTAAGACAGGGATCGCTTTGGCTATTGCAGCTGTCCCAGAAGGTTTGCCTGCTGTTGCCACAATTGCTTTAGCAATTGGAATGAAGAAGATGGCCCAGTATAATGCATTAGTTAAAAAGTTGCCGGCAGTAGAAACTCTAGGTTCGACAACGGTAATTTGTACCGATAAGACAGGAACTTTAACCGAAAATCAAATGACAGTCAAAACGATCTATCTGGCAGATAAGTTAGTTACTGTGACTGGGACTGGTTATCAACCGGAAGGAGAATTTGAAGTAGACCAGGAGACTATTGATCCCCAATCAGATGCTAGGTTGTCTTTATTCTTAAAGTCGGCTACTTTATGCAGTAATGCAGTTATTAACGAAGAAGACTCCCTCTGGAGTGTGGTAGGTGATCCTACTGAAGGAGCTTTAGTAACAGCAGCCCAGAAGGCTGGTTTTCAGCGTCAACAGTTAGAACAGGAAACAGGTTATGAAAAGCTAGAAGAAGTTCCCTTTAGCTCAGAGGAGAAGTATATGGCAGTAGCCTATCAGACACCAGAGGAAGATAATTTAACTATTGTTAAAGGAGCTCCGGGAGTAATTCTTGATCTGTGTGATCGGATTGATACTGCTGCTGGGACAGAGGAGTTAGCAGAGACAAAGTTACAACAATTAAAGGAGCAGAACCAGAAGTTGGCCCAGAAGGGATTGCGAGTATTAGCTGTTGCCTACCAACGGAATGAACAAGATAGTAAATTAGAATCCACTCTCCAGTCTGGACTTGTCTTTTTAGGATTTGCAGGAATGGTGGATCCACCTCGACCTGATGTACAAGGAGCAATTAGTGAAGCTCAGGAGGCAGGCATTAGACCGATTATGATTACTGGTGATCAAAGTGATACTGCTCAGGCAATTGGGGAACAAGTTGGAATTACTAGTCAAGAAGAAGTGATAAGCGGTCAGCAGATTGAGGAATCATCTACAGCAGAGTTAGCAGAGCAAGTTAAGATAAATTCAGTCTTTGCTCGGGTATCACCTGAGAATAAATTGGATATTGTGGATGCCTTAAATGAAGAGGATCAGATTACAGCTATGACAGGTGATGGAGTCAATGATGCTCCAGCTTTAAAAAAAGCTGATATTGGGGTAGCTATGGGCCAACGCGGCACAGCAGTAGCTAAGGAAGCAGCTGATATGGTATTACTAGATGATAACTTTGCTACTATTGTTAAGGCAGTTAAACAAGGGCGGGTTATCTTTGATAATATTAAAAAATTCATTTATTTTCTTTTCTCCTGTAACTTAAGTGAAATTCTATTTATTTTATTAGGGATTTTACTTCAGATTCCTATGCCGTTACTTGCCTTACAAATTCTGTGGTTAAATCTTGTTACCGATGTTTTTCCGGCTCTTGTATTAGCCTGGGAGACACCGGAAGAAGGGGTAATGACTAATCCTCCTCGAGATCCAGGAGAATCTATTTTAACAGCTGATTTTAAGCAAAAAATAGGATTGCACGGATTAATTATTTCTTTAGGACCTTTAGCAACTTATTTATATGCACTTAACTTAGATTTGGCATTACCAGTTAGTAGAACTATTGGATTTGTAACCCTTGCTTTAGTACAATTATTCCATGTATTTAATGCTCGTCGTAAACAAGGGACTGGTTTTGATGCCACCTTATTTGCCAATCCTTATTTATGGGGCGCAATTGCTTTAACTATTTTGTTACAGTTACTAGCTGTCTATCTGCCTTTTTTACAACAGATTTTAGATACAGCTCCACTTGATTTTGAGATGTGGTTATTGGTTTTAATTGGTTCAGTACTGCCAGTTATGGTAATCCAAAGTATTAATTTTCTTTTAGCTAGAGAATAATCATCGTCCAGGTTGTCCTGGGCGTTTTTTAATTTTAAATCAACTTGATAAAATGTATTGTAGTAAGAGTTGTACCCAAAATTAGGTATTTATTGAAGAAGATTAAGGCCAGTTATTAGCTGATTTTTTTTAATTGTGTATATAAATTTATCTTTACTTCATACTAAATAATGTCTACTACAAAAAAATGTTGTTGATAGGGAGTGATAATTAGTGAATTACAATAAATTTGTTAATGAGAATGTACCTAGTATTAATCCTTCTAATCCTGCCTCGCCTAAAAAGAAACAACAACAAAAGAAGAGAAAAGCAAAAGAGCAAAAGTTAAAGCAATTACAGAACTTAAAACAACTAGGGCAATTAAATCTTCCTAAATTTGAAAGCAATATTCATGCCTTGACAATTGTAGGTCAAATAGAAGGTCATAAAGCACTGCCGGCTAAGAATAAAACTACTAAATATGAACATTTACTTCCGCAGCTGGTAGCTGTTGAACAAAATCCTAAGATCAAAGGAGTTATTAATATTCTTAATACTGTAGGAGGTGATATTGAAGCTGGTCTTGCTATTTCAGAAATGATGAGTAGTTTATCTAAGCCAACTGTTTCTTTAGTATTAGGTGGTGGCCATAGTATTGGTGTGCCTATTGCAGTAGCTTCAGATTATTCTTATATTGCTGAATCGGCTACAATGACAATCCATCCTATTCGGCTTACTGGAATGGTGATTGGAGTACCACAGACTTATGACTATCTCAATAAAATGCAAGAGCGGATTACTCATTTTGTGGCTCATCACTCTGATATTGCCGAAGATAAGTTTGAAGATTTAATGTTTGAGACAGGGGAGTTAGTAAGAGATGTTGGTACGGTATTAATTGGTGATGAAGCAGTCAATGAAGGAATTATTGATCAAGTAGGTGGCCTGGGTCAAGCAATTAATAAATTGAATGATTTGATTAAAGAGGATCAACAAAAGAATCCAGAAAAGTATCAAGAACCTGAATCTAGACAAGCAAATGGAGAGACTAGTCCTCGAGAAAGTGTTCGGCAAGCTCTAGCTCAGGAAGATGTAGACCAGGAACTGATAGAAAGTTTAGATCTTGAAGGTGATAGATAATGATCTATTCTATTATTCCTAGCGAGGAGTTAGTAGAGGAAGAAGCTAACTCAGAGTATAAAGAAATAGAAATAGAAGGAGTTACTATGGAAGTTAAATTAGATGATCCTTATTCAGGTGAAGTAGTAAGGATTATTAGCTCTAACCCCCAAGATTATATGAATTATGCCCCAGGGGCCAAAGTAGAATTCGGGCCAACTTTAGAGTAGATTAGTTACCGTCCGTAAGGACGGTTTTTTATATTTAATCTGTTTTAATTATTTAATTTATGTTATAATATTATGTTAGTTATAATATGGTTGTACTACAGTATTCTAAGAGAGGAGCTGTTTTTTTATTTATTCTGTAGTACAATTAAGTATAGGTTTAAGCCTCTTTATTGGTGGTTTGCAAGCAGTAAAGAGTAGTTTTTATCAAGCAGCTGGTAGCCAACTAGAGAAGATTATTAGCGTCTTAACTACTAATACTATAACTGGGATTTTAACTGGAATATTAGTAACTATTTTAATCCAGAGTAGTAGTGCTACTACAGTAATTATTATTAGTTTAGTAAATGCTAATTTAATTTCTTTTCAAGGAGCTGTAGGTGTTGTAATGGGGGCTAATATTGGTACTACTATAACTGTTCAGCTTTTATCTTTTAATTTAGATAGTTATATAAGTTGGTTACTAATGTTAGGCTTGATTTTATATATTTTTTATTGGTTGACTAATTATTCTAAATTGTGTTATGTAGCTAGAGGATTACTAGGTTTTAGTTTAGTCTGGTGGGGCTTGGATTTATTAAGTAATCTCTTAGTGCGCTGGCAGAATGTAGAGTGGTTTGTTAGCTTGTTAGCTCATTTAGCAAATAATCCTGTCTGGGGACTACTAGTAGGAGGACTAATAACTGCCCTAATTCAAAGTAGTAGTGCTGTAAATGGGGTAGTAGTAGCTATCGCAAGAGTTAATTTGATCAATTTACCAGCCGCAATCAGTCTTGCTTTAGGCAGTAATGTAGGGACTTGTATTACAGCTTTTTTAGCTGCCTGGGATGCATCGCAAATGGCTAAAGAGATAGCTAAGGTTCATTTGTTATTCAATATTACTGGTGTGATTATTTTTCTTCCCTTACTTCCTTTATTTAGTAGTTTAATTAGTTTGACAAGTGAAGAGTTGGTACGCCAGATTGCTAATGCTCATACTATTTTTAATTTACTTAATACAGTAGTAGTTTTGAGCATCAGACAACATTTTTTCAGCTTAATCACAGACTATAAGGTATAACTGATAAGTGATGAGGAGGAGATTATGTCACTGATTAAGGTTATCATTTTAGGAGCGGTCCAGGGGCTAACTGAATTTTTACCTGTTAGCAGTTCTGGCCATTTAGTCCTGTTTCGTAGTTTATTAGGTTTAGAACAAAATTTAGTCTTGAATGTTTTCTTACATTTTGGTACTTTATTAGCTGTATGTATTGTATACTGGACTGATATTTGGGATATAATAACTTTTAAACCTAAATATCGTAAATTTGCGTTGTATATAATTTTAGGTTCTATTCCTGCTGGAGTAATAGGTATTTTATTTGAAGATTTCTTTACTAGTTTATTTACTACAATTGCGGTAGGTTTTATGTTATTAGTTACTGGTGGGTTATTATGGGTATCAGATAGATTTGAAAATACTAGTCGCAGAATGGAGGATATGACTGCTAAAGATTCTCTATTAGTAGGATTTGCTCAAGCTTTAGCAATTATTCCTGGTATTTCTCGCTCTGGCTCTACTATTGTAGGAGGTTTATTTAGTGGGTTAGAAAGGAAATTAGCTGCTAAATACTCCTTTTTATTATCGATTCCTGTTATTGCTGGTGCTACTTTATTAAAAGTAACAGATTTAGTAGTGCAAGGAGTAGGGACTAATAGTATTTTTTATCTAATAGTAGGTACTCTGACTTCTACTTTAGTAGGCTATTTAGCAATTAAGTTATTATTAAAATTAATCAATCAAGAACGATTGAGTGTCTTTGCCTATTATTGTTGGGGAGTAGGAATTATAACTATCTTGATTAATTTGTAGTTTATAAGCAGGAATTTAAATAGTAAGATAGAACCTTATTTATGAGGTGAGCAAGGATGAAAGAGGCTCTAAAAGATATTTTTAACAAACGAAAGTTTGAATTGACTGGAGTTGTGATCTTAGTACTAAGTATCTTAACCGAGTTAAGTTTTTTTACTGAAGTAGGAGTTATAGGAGAAGCAATGGCTTCTAGTTTACAGATATTATTTGGGACAGGACGATATGCGATTCCTGCATTTATTTTTATCTGGGGTTTGAGTGTTATTTATAGAGCAGAAGTTAGATTGCAGATGAGTTCGCAGTATATAGGAGTTTTTATCTTATTTTTTGCTTTTTTGTTGTATTCCCATTTAGGGGTTGAAGTTCAGCAAGAAATAAAAGTTGCTTTAGCTGGTCAACAAGGTGGTGGAGTAGTCGGAGGCTTCTTTTTATATCTGTTGCGGCAAGGATTTGGTGATTTAGGAAGTAAAATTATCTTAGCAGCTATAGTTTTAGTAGGTAGTTTGTTACTTACTGATGTTTTATTAGCTAATGTAATAGACTGGGTCAGGAAACAATACCAGTCGCTAAAAGAATGGTTAGGACAACAAAAGGATAGATTAGGGGCTAAAAAGAAGAAGTTAGTTACTAAAGTAAAACAATCATGGTTTAAAAAAATAGTTAATTATTTTAAAGCAGATGATAAAGAGAAAAATGATACAGCAGAGGTTAACTCTGTGCCAGAAGTTAAGCAGGCTCATAAACAAGTAGCTGCTAGTCAACCGGCAAAATCTAAGTCTAACCACCAGGAAGGACTAGCAAATAAGAAGCAGAGCACAAAACAGACTAAGAAACAGACTAAGAAACAGACTAAGAAACAGACTAAGAAACAGACTAAGAAACAGACTAAGAAACAGACTAAGAAACAGAAATCTCAACAATTACAGATTGTTGACCAAGCTACAGCTAGTGAGGAGTATCAATTACCTCCTTTATCTTTATTAAATCAAGTTGAGAATAAGACAGCCCAGTTTGTAGATAAGACTGATATACTACAGCAGACACTAGATAATTTTGGTGTTAAGGCTGAAATAACTGATGTGCATTGGGGGCCAACTATCACTCGTTACGAGATTGAACCTGCCCCAGGAGTTAAAGTTAGTAAGATAGTTAATTTAGCTGATGATATAGCTTTGTCGCTAGCAGCTTCAGATGTTAGAATAGAAGCTCCTATTCCGGGTAAAGCAGCTGTGGGGATTGAAGTGCCCAATGATGAACAAACTTTAGTTACTTTACAGGAAGTTTTAGAGACAGAAAAATTTCAGACAGCTGATTCTAAGTTAACTATTGGTTTAGGTAATAACATTGCTGGCCAACCGGCCACAGCAGATTTGACAGCAATGCCTCATATGTTAGTAGCTGGAGCTACTGGTTCAGGTAAGAGTGTCTTCATTAATAGTATAATTAATAGTATTTTACATAAAGCTACTCCAGAAGAAGTTAAGTTCTTATTAATCGATCCTAAAATGGTGGAATTAAATGCTTATCAAGGAATTCCCCATTTAGTTTCTCCAGTAGTGACTGACCCCCAAAAGGCAGCTACTGCTTTACGTTGGGTAGTCAAGGAGATGGAAAAGCGGTATGAATTATTTGCTAGTAGTGGGGCTCGAGGAATAGAAAGTTATAACGAGAAATCTGATCAGGATCCTATGCCTTATATAGTAGTCATTATTGATGAACTAGCTGATTTGATGATGGTCTCTGCTAATGAGGTAGAGGATGCTATTTGTAGGTTAGCTCAGAAGGCTAGAGCAGCAGGGATTCATATGATTTTAGCTACTCAGCGCCCATCAGTTGATGTAGTAACTGGGGTAATTAAAGCTAATATTCCGACGCGAGTCTCTTTTTCTCTTTCTTCCCAGGCTGATTCGCGGACGATTCTTGATACTGGAGGAGCAGAGAAATTATTAGGCCAAGGTGATATGTTATTTGCTCCTGTTGGTTCTAATCAACCAACTAGATTGCAAGGGGCTTTTATCTCTGAGGCAGAAATAAAAAGGACAGTTGAGTTTGTTAAACAACAAGATCAACCGGATTATGCTGAACAGATAGCTGATATTAAAGATGATCAGGTAGAGATTGAACTAGATGATGAACAGGACGAGTTATATGAAAAGGCTGTTCAGTTAGTTGTTAATAATCGGGCTTCTATCTCCTTTTTGCAGCGAAAATTAAGTATTGGTTATAATCGAGCTGCTAGAATGATTGATCAAATGGAAGAGGAGAATATTGTTGGCCCGCATCGAGGTAGTAAAGCTCGTAAGGTATTGATTTCTAAAGAGGAATTAAATGAGATTTTAGATTAACCAAGCTAATATATTGAATTTTCTGAAAAATAGTGGTACTATTATAATGAAAGGTGGTTGTTAGACATCTTACTGATATTTAGTAAGGAGGTCGGATAATTTGTTAAGACAAGATTCTAGACCATTATATATATTGGTTAAAGAAAAGTTGGATGAACAGATAGATGATGGAACATATCAACCTGGTGATAGGTTACCTTCTGAAGCTAAATTAGCAGAAAAATTTGGTGTTAGCAGGGCTACTTTGCGAGAGGCGTTGCGTGTATTAGAGAAGGAAGGTAAGGTTAATCGCCAACAAGGTGTAGGAACTTTTATTGCCGAGCAGGCGGCTTTATTTAGAAGTGGGATAGAAGAATTAACTAGTATTACCGAAACAATTGAGGCAATGGATTTAGAAGCGGGGACTATTGACTTGGAATTGGAATTAAATAAGCAGTTTCCTGATCTAGCTAAAGAATTTGAAGTGGATAGTAGTGAGCAGATGGCAATTCTCCAGCGTACTAGAACAGCTAATGGGGAACCAGTAGCTTACTGTAGAGATTTTTTACCGCAGAAGTTTTTAGAGTCAGAAGTAGCAGCAGCTGAATTTAAAGGTTCTTTATTTGATTATTTACAACAAGAATCTAATTTATATATTAGTTATGCTGTAGCTGATATTATGGCTGTAATTGCTGATGATTTATTAGTGGAAAAGTTAGGTGTAGAACAGGGAAGTCCTTTGTTATTACTAAAACAGATGCATTATGATGATCGAGATACACCAGTGCTTTATTCAGAGAATTATTTTAGAAATGATAAATTTGAGTTTCACGTTTTGCGTAATCGAGATTAATTAAGTACTAAGCAATAAATTTTAGGGGGGATGACTGCTGGACGAGGATTTATTGCTTTAGCGGGAGTTATTGGTCAGGCTACTCCACCTGCTGCTAGTGGTGAACCATTTGAAAAAGGTACTCGATAGACTTGATAAGTCACAGGAATTCCTGTGACTTATTTTTTTGGTATCCAGGAATTTGTAAAATCATAAAGAATAATGAAAGAAAGGAGGGAGTAAACATGGAAGAACTGGCAAAAAAATTTAAAAAGAGGCGACAAGAATTAGGACTTAGTTTAAAACAGGTTAGTAAAGATACTAATATCAAGTTGCAATTTATAAAATACATTGAATCTGGTAATTTCTCTCAGGTAGGTCCCGAGGTATATCTGAAAGGTTTTTTTAAAGTATACTCTGATTATCTTGATTTGGATAGAGAAGAAATTTTAGCTGATTATAGTAGATTAAAGCAAGAGGAAGAATTACCTGAAGAAGAGAAACCAACTTCTTTCCGGAGTCAAATAGTTGCTTTTATTGATCGTCACCAGAATAGATTTTTATTAGGAGTTATAATTTTAGTGTTGGTAGCATTATTAGCTAGTGGAATCTATTTAGGAACTATTGTTTATCAGCAGCTACAGGGTAAGCAGGTTGACACAGAATTGGTTACTAAAATTGAAGGATATGTAGATCAAATTAAAGATCAAATTGACCAAGAAGAAGTAGCTACTACAGAATCTACACCAGAGGATCAGTTAGCTGAGAAAGAACAACAAGGGATCACTACAGATAACTCCTCAGCAGATGAAGTAACTACTGAACAAAATACTTCCTCTGCTAATTCTGAGGAAACTAAGCAAGTAGATAACCAGATCCAAAAGATAAAGGTAACAACTACCCAAGAAAGCTGGTATTCAGTAGAGGTAGATGATGAGATAAAATTTAGAGGAACTGTTAAAGCAGGATTGACTAAAGTATTTACTGGCGCTAAAGTGAAATTAAAGATAGGTAATGCTGCTGGAGTTAAGGTGATCAAAGCAGATAATACTTATGGTCCTTTTGGACAAGAAGGAGAAGTAGTTACTAAAGTCTTTTCTGCTACTGCTGAGGAATAATAAATTACAGCTAGTAATATATATTTAGTAAAAATTACTGATTAATATTAGCTGGAAAGGCGGTAGTCTAATGTCTGGTATTAGGACTAATGAAGATATAGAATGGGAGTTAGCTGATATTATAGTGGTTTTAGTGGTGACTTTTACTGTAACTCCTATCCTATTTCAAATGTTGTGGGCTGGTCTGGATATTTTTTTAGTTGTAGATGCTATGTTACAGTTTAGAATTTTATTATTAAACTTAATTCAGGCTATTCTTCTAGCTAGTTTAACTTTACTAGTAGTAACAAAAAGTTATTATCTTTCTTTACAAGAATTTGGGTTAAGAAGGATTAGTTTAGATTCTATTTTAAAGTATGGATTATGCGGAGGAGTAGTTATTTGTTTTTTTATTATGTTAACTAATAATTTACTTCATATGTTAGCCACTAAAATTTATGGTATCAACCCACCTACTCAACAGGTGATCCAGAGTTTGTTGGAGTCAGATAGTAATTTAAATTTTATTTTACATAGTTTTTTAATTATTATTATAGCTCCTATCTCTGAAGAGATTTTCTTCAGAGGTTTAGTATATCCTTATTGCAAAAGTAAATTTGGCGCTAAATTAGGTTTAGTATTAAATGGAGTTATTTTTGGTGGGGCCCATTTTAGTGGTTGGGTTTTTATTCCTACTTTTTTAGGTGGGGTTATTTTAGCTTGGATTTATGATCAGACTAATTCGTTATACTCTTCTATTTTGGCCCATGGAGTCTGGAATTTAATTATTGTTGGACTTATTTTTATTGTCTGGAAGTCAGGAATAATTTAATTTTTATGATTTAACTAGCCGATAATATATTATATGTAAGGTGATAGTATGCTTAATAAAAAAATATATAGCCAGATTAGTTATTATATTATTAAGTGGACTTTACTTAGTACCTTATTAGGAGCCTTAGGGGCCAACCTAGTTTTAATAACACATAAAGGAATTGATTTTTTAAGTCAGTTAGCAGCTGCTAATCAATTAGTAAGCCCACTGTTTGGAGGCTCATTAGTAGGGATTATTATTTATTATATTGATTATCGAGCAGCTGGTTTAGGTACTAATTTATATATTAATCAGACTAAAGGAAATGGGGTTATTTCTGCTCCAGTTAAACTATTAGTTAGTAAATTAATTGCTACCCAAATTACTTTAGGATTAATTGGAGTGGGGGGGTTAGTTGGCCCTTTATTATTGTTAGGTAGTAGTTTAGCGTCTTGTTTAAAGGGAGTACTGGAATTATTTCAGTTGAATATAGCTGATAATCGATTACAAATTAAAGTTTTAAGTGTCTGTGGGGCAGCAGCGACTTTAGGGCCTCTGTTAGGAGCTCCTCTAGGAGGAGGCATTTTTGCTAGTGAAGTATTATATAAATCATCTTTAGATTATAATGACCTCTTTCCTGCTATTTTAAGTAGTAGTCTGGGTCATTTTTTTTATCAATCTAGTCTACCAGTTAATCAATCTCAACTAGCTTTTCAGTTCCCTGAATTTACTACTTTAGATATTCTATTATTAATAGTAGCTGCTTTAATCTGTGGTTTACTAGGGCAAAGTTTTATTCTAATTTTTAATTGGATGCAAAGAAAATTTGCTCAGTTATCAATTCCTGTTCTTTTTAAACCGCTAGTGGCTAGTGGGTTGGTAGTTGTTATATATATGTTGTTGGATATAGAATTACAGATTGATAGTACTGGTTTGGAACAGATTTTTTTTCAGTTATTATCACTTAAGACTGTTAGTGTTTTTTTGTTAGCTAAAATTTGTTTAGCAATTATAGTTATTTCTAGCGGGGGAAGTGCAGCAGTAGTAGATGTAGCTTTACTAAGTGGGGCTGCTGCTGGAAATTTATTGTCTTATTTATTTCCTACTCTTTCTTTATCGGTTTTAGTGATTGTTGGTTTATCAGCTACTTTAGCTTCTATTGCTAATGTACCATTAGCTACTATAGTTTTAGTTACAGAAATGTTTAATTTAAATTCCAGTTTACCAGTAGTTATTGGTGCAGTTATTGGCTTTTTAGTAGGTAGACCTAAAATTGTATTTAAATATATAGAACGATAGTTTACATTGGCATATTGTGTTATCTACGGTGACACAGTCGTGAGCTATGTGTCGTGTGCGGATGCTTTTTATCACGAAAAGTTTCTGCGAAACTTGTAGGATCAGCCAATTCAAAACCTTTAAATTCTAAATCTAACTGTCTTATGATTAAATTTACCATTAATTAGAGTATAAATTCAAATACTAGTCAATGTTCTCCTTACTCTAAAAAAGTAACTAAAAAATATGCCGAAGTTGTGGGTGGAATTGTTTCTGTGCCACATAAGGTTGGGCGACTGCGAAGCTTGGCAATTCATTGCCGAGTAGTTCACTGCTGGAGCTAGTTATATGCGAGAATTTATTAAGGAATACCAAAATAGTTATATAAAGAAATCATTAAAAAATATTTTTGCTGATATATGTAATAAATACCAATATAAAATTTTAGAGTTAGAAGTAATGCCAGACCACATACACATCTTTCTATCAGCTAAACCAACAGTAGCACCTACTGACATAGTTAGAACTTTAAAAAGTATATCAGCAATCGAGCTTTTTAAAAAATACCCTAAATTAAAGAAATTTTATGCTCGTTGTGGTTCTCTTTGGAGTAAGGGATATTTTGTTAGTACAATTGGCAATATAAGCTCTCACACTATTAAGAGATATATTCAAAATCAAAATTCTAATTAGAAAGCGAGGTGGAATTATGATTAAAAAGTTCAAACCAATTAATAAAGCCTACAAATTTAGAATCTATCCTAATCAAAAACAGCAAGAACTAATTGATAAAACAATAGGTTGCTCTAGATTTATTTACAACGAGTTTTTAGCTAAAGCTAAAGAAAATGAGTACCAATCATATACTAAATACTCTAGACAACTACCTCAATTAAAAAAAGAATATGAATGGCTTAAAGAAGTAGATAGCATTGCATTACAACAATCTCTTAAAGATTTAGATAGAGCCTTTAAAAATTTCTTTAGTGGTAAATATAATTATCCTAAATTCAAATCTAAAAAGAGTGCTAGACTATCATATCGAACTCAAAAATTCATTAGACCTAGTGGTAGCACCAATATTGAAATTGAAGATAATTATATCAAATTACCTAAACTATCTTGGGTTAAGTTTGCTAAATCCAAAGAAGTTAAGGGTAAAATCAATAATGTTACAGTTTCTAAATCTAGAACAGGCAAATACTATATTTCAATTAATGTTAGAGAAATTTTAAAAACAGTTGTTAATAATAATCAAGGGGAGTTAGGACTAGATTTAGGTATTAAAAAATTTTTAACTACTTCTGATGGTGAACATATCTCAAATCCTAGACATCTTTCTAAATATGAAGATAAATTAGCTAAACTCCAAAAGAGATTAGCTCGTAAAGAAGAAGGTAGTAATAACTGGCATAAACTTAAAAAGAAAATTGCTAAAGTTCATGAAAAAATTAAAAACATTCGTAAAGACTTTTTGCATAAATTGTCCACTAGACTAACAAAGGAGAACCAACTTTTAGTCATAGAGGACTTAAATGTAAAGGGAATGCTTAAAAATTCTAAACTAGCAAACATATCTCTGATTGTGCTTTGAACATGTTTACTACTATGTTGGAATATAAAAGCAAGTGGTATGATTGTATATTACACAAAGTAGATAGATTTTTTGCTAGTAGTCAAACTTGTTCAGAATGTGGTACTAAAAATCCTAAAGTTAAAGACCTATCAGTTCGTACTTGGACTTGTAGTTGTGGAGCAACACATAACAGAGATATTAATGCTAGTAAAAACCTTTTAAAACAAGGCAAATTAGAGCTAGGTATAAATTAGTTTCATTAGGGTAGGGCTTACCCAAATTTACGCCTTTGGAGAGAGCATAAGACCTAATTAATCTAGCTTTTGCTATGCTTTAATTAGGCAATTCTCTACGAATAAGGAATCTGCGAGGGCTTGCCCCGCAGAGTGTCAAATCTCTATTATCTCTCTAGAGTTAGAATTGACAGCTAAGGAGAAGCTAGAAGAACTTAAAAACTGGGGTTTATAGTAATTACTTTCCTGCTTACTGAATAGCTTATTAACAAGAAGGTATAAGTATTATTTACAGTAAGGGGGGACTATAATGTCTGATTTTGATTCTCAGGAACCGTCAATTGGAGTAGTTGGCATCTTGCGTGGGGTAGTGGTCAGTTTAGTTTTATTATTAGTAAGTGGTTTAATATTAGGAATAGTTGTTAGTTATACAAATTTAATCACTAAATTAAGTAGTAAATTATTATTAGTGTTAAATTATACTGCTCTCTTTATAGGAGGTCTGACTGCAGCTTATGTAGCTCAAAGTAATGGGTGGTTAAATGGAGGGTTAGTAGGGTTAGTTTATATGCTATTAATAGTCTTAGTGAGTTTATTTTGGTTACCCTTTACTTTATCAGGTTCTTTAGTTTTACAAGTAGTAATTGCTTGTTTAGTATCAGCTTTAGGAGGGATGATTGGAGTGAACATTATTTAAGAAAGTAGGTGTTAGAAATTAGAGACCAAAAAATTGAAATCGATTTAGTTAGTCTTGAGTCGTCAGTAGAAGTAGCTAATAGAGTACAAAATGTTTTATTAGACTGGTTAGCAGATCAAGAGCAGGGCTTGAAATCGCAAGATATTGAATGGTTACCAGTTGTTAGTTTTATATTAGGAACAGTTACTAGTGGTTTTTTAAAGTCAATTGGTAGTGAAATCTGGCAGGGAGTTAAAGATTTTTTGTATAGTAAAAAAAGAGATAATCCTAATTTGGAATTTAAGTTTAATTATCAAGGAGTTAAGGTTGTAGCTAAGTTAGATAATAATGATCCACAAATTATTAAGACAGCTCTCAGTAATTTAGATGATTTAATTACAGTTATAGTTAATAATAGAGAAGTGAAACGACTTAAACTTATATTAGATAATACAGGAAAATGGCAAGTGAGAGATTTTAATTAGGCACCATTAGGGTGCTATTTTATTTTTTTGGAGTATAAAAAAATAAAATAATTGAATAATAGTGATAAGGTGGTGACAAAATCTCAACTAGTTTGATTTGGTTTTATTTATTCTTGGTTTTATCTGGTGGTATGTTTTTTCTAGTTCCTTTAGAAAAGATTAAGGAATTATTACCTTTTGGATTAGTTGGAGGCTTTGTTTTAGCAGTGATTATTCAATATCTAGCAGTTGATTTATTAAAACTGTGGCGTTTTAATGTTGCCTTTTTATCGTTTAAAGGGATTCCTATAGCAGTTTTGTTAGCTTGGATTCCGCCAGTAATTGTGTTTAGATATTTTTGGTTTCGAATTGGTTCTGCTTTAGGAAAAATGCTTTATATTCTCTTTTTTGCCTTATCGACTACTGCTTTTGAATATGCTTCTGTGTTATTTAATTATAGAGATTATTTAAATTGGAATGTGTTTTTGACCTTTGCTTTAGCTTTAGTAGTCCATTTGGGATTAGGATATTATATAACCATCCAACAGTCTGAAATTAAAAATTAAGTTATTTATTATTTTATTTAGTTTAATTTATCTATTTTGGATTATATTTTTTTAATTTTAAGGATGATATTGGGGAAGATTAGTAGTAAATGAGGTGACAGTTATGCCAGTAACTAAAGCAACTACTGATGATTTAATAGCTTTACAACAACTAGAGGACTACTGGACTACTAAGGATTTTTCGCTTTTACCCCATCAATATCAGACAGTAATGAAGGTTATTAATGATTTAGAAGGTCAAGCTATACTAGCAGATGAAGTAGGGTTAGGTAAGACAATTGAGGCAGGTATGATTTTAAAGGAATACTTAGTTAGAGGAACAGTAGAAACTTGTTTAGTACTAACTCCTGCTTCTTTGGGATTTCAGTGGTGGAATGAATTAACAGATAAATTTCAGATAGATGCTTTTAATAATCGCAAAGGCCGAGGTTGGCATTATTTTGATGTTATTGTTTCTTCTTTAGATAGAGCTAAGCGGGCTCCGCATTGTGATACGATCTGTCAACGAGGATTTGATATGGTGATTGTAGATGAAGCCCATAAACTTAAAAATGATCAGACAATGAATTGGAAATTTGTTAACCGGATTCCTAAAGAATATCTATTATTATTAACAGCAACTCCTATCCAAAATGATCTCCAGGAACTATATAATTTAGTTACGCTAGTCAAACCACAATTATTTGGAGACTATTCTAGCTTTAAGAAACAGTATATATCTAACAAGCATGAAGTTGATGAGGAAAATTTAAGTGATTTACAAGATCAGTTATCTCAAGTGATGATTAGAAATCGTAGATCGGATAGTCAATTAGAGTATACGGCGAGAAATGTAGAATTGGTTTCTTTGGATTTGACTGCCCCGGAAAAAGAATTGTACACAGGGATTACTAATTTGGTAACTAGTGAATATGAAAAATGTATTAATAAAAATAAAAGTATATTCCACTTATTGACTTTACAACGGGAAGTATGTAGCAGTTCTTTTGCTGTAGCTCAGACATTAGAGAAGATGTGTCAAGAAGAGGGATATAGTTCAATCCAAGCTGAATTAGAGGAATTATATGAATTAGCTACTAGTATTCAGTATAACCAAAAGATGAAAGCGGTAGAAGAAATCTTAGAGAATACGGCAGGTCAAGTGATTATTTTTACGGAGTATCAAGCAACCCAAAGTTATATTGGTTATTATCTACAGCAGCAAGGATATAATCCAGTATTCTTTAATGGTAGTCTATCAGATAACCAAAAAGAATGGGCCAAAGGTTTATTTATGGAAGATGGTGATGTGTTAGTCAGCACAGAAGCAGGAGGACAAGGAATTAATCTTCAGTTTTGTAATACAATTATTAATTATGACCTCCCCTGGAATCCAATGAAGATTGAACAACGAATTGGTCGAGTACACCGTTTAGGTCAAGACCAAGATGTGCAAATTTATAATTTAACCACTTCTAATACTATTGAAGAAAAGATTGTTAAGTTATTGGATAAGAAGATAAACCTTTTTGAATCAGTAATTGGAGGTTTGAATGATTTAGTTGTTGATAAAGTCAATAGTGATCTAGGGACTGATATTATAGAAATCTTGGCTGCTGCTGATAATGAAGAGGAATTAGAAACTAAGTTAGATGATTTAGGTGAGGAAATATTAGCTGAATAAATTGATAAAAGGACTCCTCACTGGAGTCCTTTTGTTTTTGAACCAGAAACTAGTAATTAGAGCTATCTAAGAAAATGGTTTGTATTTTTATACTTTTTTATGTATAATTATAAGAAAAGAGTTGAGGAGGGATCAGATGCAAGTAAGTGTAGTAGGAGCTACTGGATATACTGGTGTTGAATTAGTTAGATTACTAAGTAAGCATCCTAAGGTGGATTTAGAGGTGCTAACTTCTCATAGTTTTCCTGGAGTAGAGATAGCTGATATTTATCCTCATTTGACAGATAAGGTGGATATCACCTGCCAGGAGTTAGATAGTAAACAGCTAGCTGAGAATTCTGATTGTGTATTTACAGCTTTACCTCATGGAGTAGCAATGGAAGTAGTACCTGAGTTAGTAGCTACAGGAGTACCAGTCATAGATTTAAGTGGTGATTATCGTTATCAGGAGTTGGCTACTTATGAAGACTGGTATGATAATCATACTAGTCCTGATTTATTAGCTCAGGGGGTCTATGGCTTACCAGAATTAAATAAAGGTCAGATTAAAGCTAGTCAACTAGTAGCTAATCCTGGTTGTTATCCTACAGCTTCTTTATTAGCTATAATGCCTTTATTACAGGCGGGAGTGATTGAGCCCCAGAGTATTATTATAGATGCTAAATCAGGAGCTACAGGAGCTGGTCGTAAATTATCATTAGGAACACAGTTTTGTGAGGTTGATAGTAACTTTAAAGCTTATCAGGTAGGAGGGCATCGACATCGTTCGGAAATAGAGGAAAAATTAAGCGTTTGGTCTAATCAGGATGTTAAACTAAATTTCACCCCTCATTTACTGCCTGTTAAACGAGGGATTTTAGCTACTATTTATGCTGATTTAACAGTTGATTTAACAACTGATCAGTTGTTTAGTAAGTACAAAGAAGTTTATCACCAGGAGCCTTTCATTCGACTAAGAGAAGATAAACTCCCTCAGCTTAAATATGTAACAGGTTCTAATTACTGTGATATAGGTATTCAAGCTACTGACCGAAACCGAGTTGTGATTGTATCTGCTATTGATAATTTGGTTAAAGGTTCAGCGGGGCAGGCAATCCAGAATTTAAATCTATTAGCTGGTTGGAGAGAGGATCTAGGGTTAGAGGATGTTGGTTTGTACTTATAATGGATTGTAAATTTATTTTCAAGAGTAAAGATATTTTTGTTTAGTGAATTGTGTCACCAAAGGTGACACAGCTATCAGCTATCAGCTATCTGCTATGTGCCATGTGCTAATTCAAATTCAAAACCACAGATTCAGTTCAATTCCTTAAAACATAGTAATTTTAAAGGGTTAGATTTTGAATTTGAAGGTTTTGAATTAGCTGACAGCAACAGCACACGACTGACGACTTTGTCACTTCTAGTGACACAATATATCAATAAACTATAAATCCGGGGAGGGCCAACTATGAAACAGATTACTGGTGGAGTAACTGCTGCTCAAGGCTTTTCGGCTTCTGGTAGCAGAGCAGGATTGAAGGAAACAGGTGATGATATTGCTGTAGTGTATAGTCAAAATTCAGCCCAAGTGGCAGCTGTATTCACTACTAATCAAGCTGCAGCAGCTCCAGTAAAGATTAGTAGACAGCATTGTCAGAATGGAAAAGCTCAAGCTATTGTAGTTAATAGTGGTAATGCTAATGCTTGTACTGGAGAAGAAGGGTGGAAAGCTGCTCAACAGATGGCGGAAACTACTGCCAGAGAGCTTGATTTAGACCAAGAAGATATTATAGTAGCGTCTACAGGTGTTATTGGTAAGGAATTGCCAGTTGATCAGGTGACTACAGGTATTAGGCAAGCTTGTAGTCAGTTAGGAGCTACTAAAGGAAGCCAAGCTGCGCAAGCAATTAGGACGACTGATACTTATCTAAAAGAAAAAGCTGTAGAGATTGAATTAGCTGGTAAGCAGGTTAAAATAGGTGGCATGGCAAAGGGCTCAGGCATGATTGAACCTAATATGGCAACTATGTTGTCCTTTGTGACTACTGACGTGGCTATAGAGAGTGAGTTATTGCAGCAAGCTTTACAGGAAGCAGTTAATAATTCCTTCCAGCAGATTACAGTTGATGGAGAACAAAGTACTAATGATATGGTAGGGATTTTAGCTAATGGTCAAGCTGGTAATGAATTGATTAGCGATTATAACCAAGAGTATCACAAGTTCCAAGAAGCTGTAGAGAAAATATGTCGTAAATTAGCTAGAGATATTGTCCAAGATGGTGAAGGGGCTACGAAGTTTGTAGAGATCAATCTGCAAGGAGCTAGAGAGGAGTCATTAGCAGAACAGATGGCTAAAAAAATTGCTAATTCAAACTTAGTCAAAACAGCCATTTTTGGAGAAGATCCGAATTGGGGACGAATAGTAGCTACTTTAGCTGCTACAAATATAGAGATCGACTTGGATCAGTTAACAATTACAATTAATGAGCAACCAGTTTTTGGCCCAGAGCAAAAGAAGTATGATGTTCCAGATGATCTACTGGCCTCAGATGAGGTGCTAATAACTGTTGATTTGAATTTAGGCCACCAGACAGCTCAAGTCTGGACCTGTGATTTAAGTTGTGAGTATGTTGAAATAAACGCTGAATATCATACGTAAATAGTTGACAATTAAATCTTCAATCTAGACCTGTGATTTAGGTGGAGAGGTTTACGTAATTTAAAATTATGATTTTAATTGTACATTGTAAATTGTTAATTAATAAAGGTAGGTGACAGTAGTGGAGAAGTTAATCAAAAAGGCGGGCACTTTAATTGAAGCGCTCCCCTATATTAAGGAGTTTGCTAATCAGACAGTTGTTATTAAATATGGAGGAAATGCAATGATCAATCCTGATCTGATGGCTTCTGTACTAGAGGATATCACTTTGTTAAAGTATGTAGGAGTCAATCCTGTGTTAGTTCATGGTGGCGGGCCAGCAATTAGTCAGCACTTGGATCAGTTAGGGTTAGAGACAGAATTCAGGCAGGGGTTGAGAGTTACTAGTCAAGAGGTTATGGAAGTAGTAGAGGAGACCTTAGTAGGTAAGGTTAATAGTCAGATTGTATCGTTAGCTAATCAGGCAGGTGCCCAAGCAGTAGGGTTATCTGGTACAGATGGAAGCTTGATTCAAGCTCGGCAACATAAGTTGGCCCAAGAATTCAATTTAGGTTACGTAGGAGAAGTAGCTACTATTAACCCGCAATTATTAACAACAGTTATAGCTAATGATTATCTGCCAGTTATAGCACCTATAGGCGTTGATAAAGAAGGGGCTAGTTATAATATCAATTCTGATTCAGTTGCTGGTGAAATTGCTGCTGCTTTAGGAGCAGAAAAGTTAATCTTATTAACTAATGTAGAAGGTATTTTAACAGATCCAGATGATGAAGAATCATTAGTCTCCCAGCTTAATGTCAATCAAGCCCAGCAAATGATAGAAAAGGAACAGATAGTAGGCGGGATGATACCAAAAGTTAAGTCTTGTCTGCAAGCTATTAACCAAGGTGTTAATCGGACTCATATTTTAGATGGTAGAGTTGACCATGCTTTATTATTGGAGATATTTACTGATCAGGGGATTGGGAGTATGATAACTAATTGATATATTGTGTCACCAAAGGTGACACAGTCGTGTGTCGTGTGCTGTGTGCGGATGCTTTCTATCACGAAAAGTTTCTGTGAAACTTGTAGGATCTGCTAATTCAAAACTTTTAAATTCAAAATCGAACCCCTTAAAATTACTATGTTTTCAGAGGTTGAACTAGGTTTATAGTTTTGAATTGATGAATTTGACTTAGCTCACGACACACAGCAGACAGCTGATAGCTGATATAAAGTGGCACGAAAGTGCCACTTTATATCAATATAGCTTAACTATAAAAGTGAATTTGTTTTCTGAGATTATTTTCTTTTGATTTAGAGCTTAATTGTAAATTGTAAACTGTCAATTATAAATTAATTTGAGGAGGGAGTAGTGAGTATGCAACAAGAAGAAGTTATTAGAGCAGAAAAAAAGTATCATATGAATGTCTATGGTGATCGTATTCCTATTGTAGTTGATAAGGGAGCAGGAGTTTATTTATATGACCAAGCTGGAGAGCAGTATTTAGATTTTGCAGCTGGAATAGCAGTTAATGCTTTAGGACATAACCACCCTCGAGTTACTCAAGCAATTAAAGAGCAGGCTGAGAATGTACTACACACTTCTAATCTGTATTATTCAGAGATCCAGAGTAAATTAGCCGAATTATTAGTTGCTAATTCTTGCGCAGATAAAGTATTTTTTGCTAATAGCGGTGCTGAAGCCAATGAAGGAGCAATTAAGTTAGCTAAAAAGTATTTTACCCAACAAGATAAAGATAAGTATCAGATAATAGCTGCCCAAAATTCTTTTCACGGACGGACATTGGCTACTTTAGCGGCTACTGGTCAGGAGAAGTATCAAAAACCCTTTACTCCATTACCTAAAGGGTTTGAATTTGTTCCCTATAATGATTTAGAAGCAATTAAAAGAGCAGTTACTGATAAGACAGCAGCAATAATGGTAGAACCAATTCAAGGTGAAGGAGGAGTTAATCCAGCTGATAAGAAATACTTACAAGGATTACAAAAGTTATGTAATCAACAAAACATTTTGTTAATTTTTGATGAAGTTCAGACAGGGATAGGTCGGACTGGTAGTTTATTTGCCTACGAAGAATATGGAGTCCAACCAGATATTTTCACTTTAGCTAAAGCATTAGGTAATGGAGTTCCTATTAGTGCTGTTTTAGCTAAAGGAGAAGTAGCAGATGCTTTTGAACCAGGAGATCATGCTTCTACTTTTGGCGGGAACCCCTTAGCTTGTAGAGCAGCCTATACTACTTTAAAAACTATTTTAGAAGAGGAAATTCTAGATCAGGTAGAACAAGTAGGAGCTTATTTTAAAGACAAGTTATTAGGATTAAAGGATAAGTATTCAGTGATTACAGATGTTAGAGGAACAGGATTAATGTTAGGGGTTGAACTAGAGGTAGCAGTTAAGCAAGTTATAGATCAGATGAGAGAAGAAAATATATTAATCTTAAATGCTGGTCAAAAGGTACTTAGATTTCTGCCCCCATTAATTATTAAGCAAGAACATGTAATAGAAGTAATAGAAATATTAGATCAAATACTAGCTGACTTAGAGTAGATAGCAGGCAAAGGTATACCTTTGCCTGCTTAAAATGAGTTATCATATTTTAAGGACATGGTCTATCATATCTGTTATCTGGAACACAAATAATTCTACCTACTCTAAGTCTATCTGGGTCAAGTCCTGGATTTAGCCTTCTTAATTCTCTGACTGAAGTATTATATCTTCTAGCTATTGAATAAAGGGTATCCTGTCTTCTAATTCTATATTCTCTTGTTCCACGTGGACATCTTCGCCGGCGTGGTGGCCGACGACCAGGCTGTCGACGATAATCACCCATATTAAGACCTCCTTTCTTGATTAGATTTACATTATTATATTCATAACATCGTAAAATGTTAATTTATTATATTAATGTTAATTAATAACATAATAAAATTATTATTATAAAACTAATTGCAATTTTAAGAACAAATCATTTTTGAATATTTTAGACAGGGGATGAATATCGTAAAAAGAAGATATAATTATATTTTTAGCTTTAAAATTTCTTAGGAAAGGAGTATAATAAATATAGCAGATTATTATTTTTAGATAAAGGAGAGGGATTATAAATGATTACCACGGTAACTTTAAATCCAGCGATTGATAGAGAATATTTTGTTGAGGAGAATGAGGTTGGTAAGCATCAGTATATTTACACTGATCAAGATATTGATATTAATCCTGGTGGTAAAGGAGTATTAAGCAGTATTAGTCTCAAGAATCTAGGTTATTCCGATGTGCAGAATATTGGTTTTGTAGGAGGTCGGCAAGGGTTATTTTTTGAAAAAATGGTTCAGGAACATAAAATCACCACTAATTATGTTTATACGGAAAATGAGATGCGGAATAGTATCTTTATTATTGGGAAGGATCCTGTAACTTATACTCACTATAATGATTATACTTATCGGGTTGAGCCACAAGAAATTAAAGAACTTATTAAACGATTTAAGCGAGGTATTGTTGATAGTAGTTTTATTATGATTTCTGGTTCAATTCCTGAGGGAGTTAATTTTAGTATTTACAAAAGATTAGTTAAGATCTGTCATGATTTAGGGAAAAGAGTTTATTTAAATGCTAGTGGTGAGGTTTTAAATCGGGCTTTAGAAGAGAATCCTATGGTAGTAGCTCCTTATTTTAAACATACAGATAAGATTTTAGATAAACCTATTACTGAGTTTGAAGATTATATTTGGGCGGGCCAAAAATTAATTGAACGCGGAGCACAATATGTAATGTTACCTTATCATTGTGATCGTTTATTATTTACTGGTGATGATGTTTATTCTTTAAGCCCTAAAAATTTCTGTTTGAGAAATTGGTTAGGAGCTGGAGAGGCATATAACGCAGCTTTTTTTGATTATATCTTTCAAAATAAGTTTGATTTTGTTGCAGCTAATAAATATGCTGGAGCAGCTGCTTTAGATATTGCTGAAAGAAAAGGGGTCTTTTTACAGAATAGACGAGAGATTAAAAATCATTTAGATCAAGTTGAAGTAGAAAAGTTGGAGGTGTAATAATGAGCTTAGTTAAAAAATATATGATGCGCACCTTGAATTCGGTTTGTAAAGATGATTCTATAGAAAATGTAATTACAGCTATGTATAGAACTGAAATGTCAGTTTTGCCAGTAGTAAATAATGAAAATAAATTCTTAGGTACTATTTATAGTAAAAATATCTTAAAAAATATTATTCCTGAGGAATATGGCTTTTTAGAAAGTCATCGTTTATTATATGAAGTTAATCAAGCAGCTGAAAATTTAACTCAGATTAAAGGACAAAGAGTTAGAAAGTATATGTCCATTAATACAGTACCAATCAAGGAAATGTCTAAAATGGATAATTTAGCAGATATTATGTTGAATAATGATGAGTCTTATTTATTTGTAGTCAATGAACAGGAAAAATTAAGAGGATATATTTCACGAGCAGATTTACTCCATTATCTTTTAGATGTAGGGGCGGATGTTGAATGAAATTAGAGTCAGTTCAGACATTATATGAATTACAGCACTGGATATTGTCTAATCAAGTAAGTAATAAAGCTCTTTATATAATTGGTTTGTTTGTTGTTTTAGCTTTATTTATTGTATTAGTTACTAAAAAATTTAAGATACCAATTGTAGTAGGTTATGTCTTTTTAGGTATGTTATTTAGTGTAAGTATAATTAAACATTTACCTTTTTTAGCTGAAAGCCAGAAAGAATGGTATGCTTTTGTGATAGAAGAGTTTAATTATATTCCTGATCTGGCTTTGGCTTTTATTGCTTTTACTATAGGTAGTGAGTTATCAATTAAAATTTTGAAGAGCTTAGGGAATAAGATTATTTTTATTGTTTTGTTGGAGTCTTTTGGGGCTTTTACTTTAGTAATGTTAGGAATGATAGCAATAGGTAAACCTTTTTATTTGGCTTTGATTCTAGGAGCTATTGCGTCTGCTACTGCACCAGCTGCTACAGTAATGGTGTTGCGAGAGTATAATGCTGAAGGTAGGTTGACGTCTACTTTGATGGCTGTAGTAGGCGTAGATGATGCAGTAGCTTTAACTATTTTCAGTTTTGCTGAACCTATTTCTTTGATTCAGGCTTTAGGAACAGGAGAGTTATCTTTTACTAATGCTATTTTTCATCCTTTATTTGAAGTAGTTGGTGCGGTGATTTGTGGTTTAGGAATTGGTTATTTATCTGTAAAAATGTTAGTTGGTTTTGAAGATAAAACAAAAAAGGTATTAACTTTAGTTGCAACAGTATTAGGTTCATCAGCTATATCAGTTTTCTTTCAATTATCACCATTAATTACTAATATGGCAGTAGGGTTTGCTTATCGGAATTTTGCTCAGAAAAATATAGGTATTGCTGAAGAAATAGAGACATTAACGATTCCTCTTTATGCTTTATTCTTTATGCTAGCCGGAACTAAGATTAAGATTGGTGCTATTACTTCGGCTGGATTTTTAGTAACAGCTATGGTATATACATTGACTAGAATTATTGGAAAAGTAGGAGGAGCTTCTTTGGGAGCATATTTTGCTAAGGCGGATGATAAAATTAAAAGATATGTCGGATTAGGCCTTTTATCTCAAATTGGAGTAGCTGTAGCTTTAGCTTATACTGTTCAGCGTGACTTTGCCGAGTTACCACATATAGGTCTACTGGTCTTTAATGTCTTATTATTTACGACTGCTATTACTGAAATAGTTGGCCCATTAGCTACTAAGTATGCTATCTTTAAAGCGGGAGAAATTAAAAGTTAATAAGTAAGTATAACTTTGTCCTGTTTTAAAAAGAGTATAATTAGTAGTTGTAAACTAGTCAAAAGGTGGTTTGATAAAGATGGAGTTAACAAAAGATGTTGATCTAGTTGAGGAAATATATTATTTAGAAGAATGGTTAGTTAGTAATCAGTTAGGCGATAAGATAATTTATATTATAGGTGGTTTAATCCTAGCGGCTTTATTGATAGTTCTAGCAGCTAAAAAATATAAAATTCCAATTGTAGTAGGTTATGTTTTCTTAGGTATTTTGTTGAGTGTTGATTTAATAGAGCGGTTACCTTTTTTATCAGCTCAACAAAAAGCCTGGTATTCTTTTATAATTGGTAATTTAGATTATATTCCGCGATTAGCTTTATCTTTTATTGCTTTTACTATAGGTAGTGAATTATCAGTTAATATTTTTAAAAATTTAGGGAAGAAGATTTTTTATATTGTTTTATTAGAGGCACTAGGTTCTTTTGTGTTGGTGACGTTATTAATCTTTGCAATTGGTAAACCGCTGTATCTTGCTTTATTATTAGGTTCAATTGCTTCAGCAACTGCGCCAGCTGCTACAGTAATGGTCTTGCAGGAATATGATGCAGAAGGTTTATTAACTTCTATGATTTTAGCTATTGTAGGAATAGATGATGCAGTAGCTTTAATTATTTTTAGTTTAGTAGAACCATTAGCTTTAATTCTTCAGTCTGGGACAGGTGATTTAGCTATAACTAATACTTTATTAATTCCAATGGTTGAAATATGTGGTTCAATAGCTAGTGGATTATTGGTTGGTTATATTTCCCAAAAATTCATGGTTCAACTAGAGGATAAAACTAAGAAGATTTTAACTTTAGTTACAACAATAGTAGGTAGTTCTGCTATAGCAATTCTATTTCATATGTCACCGTTAATTACTAATATGGCAGTTGGTTTTGCCTATCGTAATTTTGCTAAAAAGAATTTGGATATTGCAGATTACTTAGATACCTTAACTGTTCCGTTATATGCTTTGTTCTTTATTTTAGCTGGAACAGAGATTAAATTTGGTAGTTTAAGTTCGCCTAGTTTTCTATTAATTGCTTTTGTTTATACTTGTGCTAGAATTACGGGGAAGGTAGGTGGCGCTTCTTTAGGAGCTTGGTTAGGAGGTACTCCAGAGAAGGTAAGAAAATATGTAGGTTTTGGACTATTACCACAGAGTGGAGTAGCTATTGCTTTAGCTTATACTGTACAAAATGATTTTGCTCATGCTCCCGAAGTTGGTTTGTTAGTTTTTAATACTTTATTATTTACTGCAGCTTTAACTGAGGTATTTGGCCCATTAGCTACCAAATATGCAATTTTTAAAGCAGGAGAAGCAGGAGAACATGAAAAATTAGCAGATAATTAATTTGATTTTATTGAGTCGCTATTTTAGTTTTAACTAAAATAGCGACTTTTTTATTTATTTTTGGTAGTGGCTTGTGTTTTAAGCTGATTAGTAAATTGTTGAAATAAATTTGATTTGTATTTATCTTTATGATAAATTAAACTGAATTTACGTGAAAAATTAATTTGGTTAATAGCAACTTGGGCCAACTCTCCTGCTTTAATTTCTTGTTTAACTGCTATTTTGGGTAGTACTGAAATGCCAATATTAGCTGAGACGGCTTTTTTAATTGCTTCTATATTATTTAGAGTATGCTTTGTTTGGTAGGTTAGATTATGTTTGTTGAGTGTATCTTCAATAACTTCTCTAGTACCACTTCCTTGTTCTCGCATAATAAAATCTTCTTCTCTTATTTTTTCTTTATTAAGTACAGTTTTTTGATTCCATTTATGCTTAGGAGAACAAATTAAGATTAAGTGGTCTACAAAGAAGGAATCTATGGTAATATCTTTACTGTTAATGGGTCCTTCTACTAGTCCAATATCAATATCATTATTTAAAATTTTTTCTTCAATTACACTAGTATTATCAATAATAAGATTAATATTAACTTTTTTATATTTTTGTTTAAACTTATTAATTATATCAGGAAGTAGATAAGTTCCGATAGTCATACTGGCTCCAATTCTTAATTTTCCTTGTTTCATATTAGCGATATCTTGAATATTATTTTGAACTTCATCTGTTAATAATAATATTTTATTACTGTATTTTAGTAATATCTCTCCAGCATAAGTGAGAACTAATTCCTGATTCAATCTTTCAAATAATTTCACTTCTAGTTCGCTTTCTAACTCAGATATAGTTTGACTAATAGCTGGTTGAGTAATATATAGTTGTTTAGCTGTTTGGGACATACTACCTGTTTTATAGACTTCTGTAAAAATCCGTAGTTGTCTTAGGTTCATTTTTGCCTCCTTATAAGTAAATGGTTATATGACTTATAATATTATATTATTTTACTAATATCAACTCAGATATTAAAATAGAAGTAACTAAAATTAATATTAGGAGTGATATTATGCAAAAAATAGAGAAAATAATTTATAATTTAAATCAAACTATTAGTACTAAAATGCCTGGATTATTATTAGCAATAGGGATAGGATTAGGCAGTAAATATTTAGCTAATAAGATTCCTAATTTAGGAGGAGTAACATTAGCTATTATACTTGGATTAATAGTTGGTAATAACTGGGAAATGAACTCTAACTATGCTGTTGGCATTCATTTTGCTAAAAAGAAAATTCTTTCTATAGCTATAATACTAATGGGTTTAAAGCTTAAGTTAGCTGTTTTAGAGCAGTTAGGTTTATCATCCATCTTAATAATTATTACAATGGTAGCTGCTACAGTAGCTTTAGGATTATTTTGTGGCCAATTATGTGGGTTATCACGTAGTTTTAGTCTTTTGTTAGGAGTAGGAAGTGGAGTATGTGGTTCTTCGGCTATTGGTGCTACGGCTCCTTTAGTAGCTGAAGATGAAGAAGAAGTTGGTTTATCTATTGGAGTAGTTAATTTATTAGGGACTATTGGTATCTTTTTATTACCTTTTTTAACCTATATTCTAAAATTAACAGAAGCTAATAGTGGATTAATGATCGGAGGTACTTTGCAAGCTGTAGGACAAGTTGTAGCTGCAGGATTTTCGATTAATGATCAGATAGGAAATTTAGCTACAGTAGTTAAAATGGGAAGAATATTAATGTTAGGGCCAATAATTTTAGTGATTAGTTTCTTTAAAGAACAAACAACTAAGCAAGATGAATCTAAAGTAACCGTTCCTTCTTTTATTATTGGGTTTTTTATTTTTAGTTTATTAGGTAGTTTTCAGTTAATACCAGAGTCAGTTGTTAATTATTTAAATTATTTAAGTGAGATATTATTGATTATTGCCATGGCAGGAATAGGGTTAGAGATTAAGTTATCCAATTTAATTGATCAAGGACCTAAAGCTCTGTTAGTAGGGGTAGCAATTTTTAGTAGTCAGTTAATATTAATTACTTTGTTAATTCATTTTTTAACTTAGAAGTAAAAGATAGTAAGGTTAAGGTGCCAGCTATTTCAGCAGTTGTCTTATACAAATAATCTAGATTGGAGGCTCAGGGTTTCGAAGCCTATTTTCTATTTATTTTGTTTAATATTAATAAAATGGTTTTAATAAACATCTGATATACAATTAGTCTATCTTCTTAAAATATTAACAATTTAATTCAGCGCTAATAAAATGTATAGAGTAGCTATAATTAAATCATCATAATGGATAATAGTTTTTTAGTATTAAGGAGGGATATTGTGGTAGAGGACTATAAGCAGAATGAAATTAAAGAAGCAATAATAATAAATGAAAATAGGATTAAAGTAATCTGTAAACAACCTATTAATAATCGATTTGTAATTAAATATGGAAAACAGCAGGTTTCTGTAGTTAAGTTAGATGATTCGGACGCTCCTACTTATCATTTATTTACTGAGCAAGATCTTGATTATAATAAAAGTTATATAGTTAAAGTAGGGGAATTAGAGATTAAAACTATTTTAAGTCCGCAACTAATTGAATCCAATTTAACTTATAGAGGAGAGTTAGGTGCTATCTATACGCCTCAAGCAACTAAATTTAGGTTATGGGCTCCTTCAGCAACTCAAGTAGAACTAGAATTATTTATGGCTGGTTTTACTGACACTCCAGAAGAGGTGATTCCATTAACCAAACAAGAAAATGGAGTTTGGGAAGTAGTAGTTGAAGAAGATCTAGCAGGTAAGTTTTATACTTACCGAGTTACTAATGGAAAGCAATCGCAAAGAGTGCTTGATCCTTATGCTAAATCAATGGCAGGATTTAATATGGATCGGGATAAATTAGGTAAGGGAGCAGTAGTTAATTTGAATCAGACTGATCCTGAAGGATGGGCCACTGATGGTTATATTGCTTTAGATAAACCACAGGATGCAATAATCTATGAAATGTCAGTTAGAGATTTTACTATTGCAGAGAGTTCAGGAGTTGCTTCTGAAAAGAGAGGAACCTATTTAGGTTTTATTGATAAAATTGCTCATCTGAAAGAATTGGGAGTAACTCATGTCCAATTAATGCCTATTTTAAAATTTCATTATGGCAACGAATATAATACAGAATTTGAAGCAGTAAGTGATGACTTAGAAGGAGAATATAATTACAATTGGGGATATGATCCCCATAACTACTTTACTCCTGAAGGGTGGTATTCTTTACAGCCTAGCCAACCTCATATCAGAATTAAAGAAGTTAAAAAGTTGATTCAGGCTTTACATGAGGCAGGAATTGGTGTTATTTTAGATGTGGTTTATAATCATACTGCTGATACTGCTACATTTGAAGATATAGTTCCTTACTATTATTATCGACGGCACGATGATGGTAGTTTAACTAATGGCTCAGGGTGTGGCAATGATACTGCTTCAAAACGGGAAATGATGCGAAAATTGATTATAGATTCGACTACTTACTGGACAGAAGAGTATCATGTGGATGGGTTCCGATTTGATTTAATGGGGTTACATGATGAAACAACAGTAACTAAAGTAGCTCAGGAAGTTAGGAAGATCAACCCAGCAGCTATGATTTACGGTGAAGGATGGAATTTAGGTACTTTATCTCCTGAGCAAAAGTATGTCAAAGCTGATGGAGAGAAAAGAAGCTTATTAAAGTTTAGTTCGGCACCTGGAGTATTTAATGATACAATCAGAGATGGCATCAAGCATAGTCATTTTGGCTCCTCTTTAGAAGAGGGAGGATTTATCCAACAAGAAGTTGATAACCAGAAATTAATTAGAGCAGGGATTATCGCTGGAATTGTGGAGTATGAAACTGATGTACCGATTGCTACTGACCCTTACCATCGTTTTACAGATCAACCAGAAGAAGTAGTCAACTATGTAACTTGTCATGATGGCTATACTTTATGGGATAAGATTATTGGTTCTACTACTGAGGTTACTTTAGAAGAAAGAAAAAGGATGCATAAATTAGCTACAGCAATTATCTTAACTAGCCAAGGAGTTCCCTTTTTACATGGTGGAACAGAACTGTTGCGCAGCAAGCCTAATCCAGAACGAGACAAGGGATTTGATCATAATAGCTATAATTCCAGTGATTATACTAATCAACTTCAGTGGTCAAGAAAAGAACAACACCAAGATATTTTTAATTATTACCAAGGTTTAATTAAATTACGACAGATCTATTCAGCTTTTCGGTTATCGACTCAAAAAGAGATTCAAACTAAATTATCCTTTTTAGCTCCAGAAGTAGATTATGTAGTTGGATTTAAACTGGTAGATAAGGGCCAAGAACTAATAGTTATCTATAATGCTAATCGTCAGGCTCAAAGAATTGCTGTTGCTGGATTAAATAAAGAAGGGCAAGTAATAGTTGATGACCAACAAGCAGGGGTTACCCCACTAACTGATACTAAAGTAACTATAGACCAAGATCAGATGGAAGTACCTGCTATTTCTCCAGTTGTAGTGGTGAATTAATGTTTGAAATTTCCTCTAGTTCTTTATTCTCTTAGAAAAAGATGTTATAATACTAGACAATCTATAAATTACAAGTACTAGAGGAGTGAGAAGGATGCCGATTAAAGTTCCCGACAAGTTACCAGCGGTAAAAACACTAGAAGAAGAAAATATTTTTGTAATGAAGCATAGTCGAGCTTACAGTCAGGATATACGTGCTCTTAAGATTTTGATTTTAAACTTGATGCCTTTAAAGAAGGTTACTGAGACTCATCTGCTCCGATTATTAGGAAATACACCTTTACAAGTGGATGTGAGATTATTACATCCTGATAGTTATACACCAAAAAATACATCAGAAGAACATTTAAGTAGTTTTTATAAAACTCTTGATGATGTTAAAAACGAAAAATTTGATGGTATGATTATTACCGGGGCCCCAGTGGAACATCTAACGTATAAAGAAGTAAATTATTGGTCAGAATTACAGGAGATAATGGAGTGGAGTAAACATAATGTAACTTCTACCTTACATCTTTGTTGGGCTGCTCAAGCTGGGTTATATCATCATTTTGATATTCCTAAGTATGAACTACCGGAAAAGACGTTTGGAGTTTTTGCTCATAATATCAGAGAAGAGCATAGAGAAAGTTGTAAACTACTACGTGGTTTTGATGACCAATATTTGTGTCCTCATTCTCGGAATACTGAAGTTAGACAGAATGATATTGAAGCAGTTTCTGATCTTAAAATCTTAACTGAATCGGCAGAAGCAGGAGTTTGTATTGTAGCTACTCAAGATGGGCGGCAGATATTTGTTACTGGTCATCCTGAATATGATCGTAATACTTTACAACAGGAGTATAAACGAGATTTAGAAAAGGGATTGGATATAGCTAAACCTAAAAATTATTTTCCGGAAGATGATCCTACTAATTCTCCAGTAGTCAAATGGCGTGCTCATGCTAATTTATTATTTTCTAATTGGTTAAATTATTATGTTTACCAAGTTACTCCTTATAATATTAATGAAATTGAATAATTAAATTACTAAATGATATAATTTTAATCACTGGAATATTAAGGAGTTGATAAAATGGAAAAAGAGTTAGTTACTAGAGATGAAATTACTGAGCGGTTCAAATGGGATTTAACCGCTTTATACGAAGATGAGACGGCCTGGGAAGCTGAATTTGAGGAAGTAAAAAATAAGTTACCTCAAATTAAAGAATATGAGGGAAAAATAGGTGAATCAGCCCAGAATTTATTAGAAGTTATAGAGTCGAGTAATCAACTGAGTCGGAAATTAGCTAAATTATATAATTATGCTCAACGCAAAAGTGACCAAGATACAACTAATACTAAATACCAAGCTTTAGTTTCTAGAGTGCAAGGGTTGGATAATCAAGTTTCAAGTGCTACTTCCTTTATTAATCCAGAAATCATTCAGATTCCTGAGGATAAACTAGAACGGTTTCTAGCTAATAAGCAAGAGTTAAGATTATATCAGCATTATTTGGATGATTTATTGCGCCAAAAGGAACATTTTTTATCTGCTAGTGAAGAACGGATTATGGCTTTATCCGGTGAAGTAACTCAAGGCCCAGAGAATATTTTTGGAATGATCAATAATGCTGATATGAACTTTCCTGTTATTGAAGATGAAACTGGAGAAGAGATTGAAGTGACTCATGGGCGTTATGTAGAGCTATTGAAAAATGATAATCGACAGGTACGTAAAAAAGCATTTAAAGCATATCTCAACAATTATCAAGAACAAAAGAATACTTTTGCTACTACCTTAAGTACTAATATAAAGAAGGATATTTTTCATATGCGAGTGAGAGATTATTCTAGTTCCTTAGAAGCAGCTTTAGATAGTGATAATATTCCAGTTGAAGTCTATAATAATCTGCTAGAAACAGTAGGAGATAATCTGAAACCAATGTATGATTATGTTGGTCTAAAAAAAGAGGGGTTAGATCTTGATCAATTACATATGTATGACTTGTATGTGCCGTTAGTTGAAGATATAGAAATGGATATAGAGTATGAAGAAGCTCAGGAGATTATACTAGAGGCTCTTCAACCTTTAGGAGATGAATATTTAGAAGTAATAGAAAAAGCTTTTGCTGATAGTTGGATTGATGTTTACGAGAATAAAGGTAAAAGAAGTGGGGCTTATTCTGCTGGCTGTTATGATGCTCATCCCTATATTTTATTAAACTATACTGGAGAACTAAATGATTTATTTACGTTGGCCCATGAGTTAGGTCATGCTGTACATTCGTATTATTCTCAGCACAAACAGCCCTATATTTATTCTGATTATAGTATCTTTGTAGCTGAGGTAGCTTCTACTGTTAATGAATCATTATTAATTCAACATTTATTAGAAACTACAGAAGATAAATTACAGAAAAAGTACTTATTAAATCATTATTTGGAACAGTTTAGAGGTACTGTTTATCGACAAACCATGTTTGCTGAGTTTGAAAAAAAGATTCACCACCGAGTAGAAAATGGTCAAGCTGTAACTGCTGACTTACTATCTGAAATGTATCGTGAATTGAATGAAAAATATTATGGTGATCAGTTAGTGATTGATGAAGAGATTGCTATTGAATGGGCTCGTATTCCTCATTTTTACTATAATTTTTATGTTTATCAGTATGCTACTGGTTTTTCTGCTGCTGTAGCTTTATCACAGCAGATCTTAGAAGAAGGTAGTGAAGCTGTTAATCGTTATTTAAGCTTTTTAGCAAGTGGTAGTTCTGATTATCCATTAGAATTACTTAACAAGGCTGGAGTAGATATGAGTTCAGCAGATCCAATTGAGAAGGCGCTAGGAGTATTCGCTGATTCAGTAACAGAGATGAAAAGAATGATTTAGATTACTAATATTAGGGAGGGATATTAATGTTAAGTTAACCCAATGGAAAGATGATTTAAAGATAGGAAATAGTAATATTGATCGTCAACATAAGGAGATTTTTTCGAACTAATAATTTTTTAAGTAGTTTAGAAATAAAAAAGAAGAGGAAAGTGTTACTGAATAAGAATTACAAGATATAGTAGAAGAAATGTTTTATTTTTAACTGATTATACAGAAAATATCGTTATTATAGTTCTGATGATAATATTATAGAATTAGTTCAGCAAATTAAAGAAGAGTTACTTGATTGGTTTGCTTTACATATTATGCAAGAGGATAAATTAATAGTGGAATATATTAGTGATTAATAAGCCAGGGGTTCCTTTGGCTTATTTTAATTTAATAAGTGATGGAGATGCTTACTAAATAAAGCAACTATTGAGCAACAATTATAAAGTATCTTTTTTACTCTGGATAACTTAGAAAAGTTATTATTTTGGTATTTATAAAAAGATAAGACTTCTTTTTTAATATGAGCGTCGCTGCCAAAAGTAACAAGTTTATTTCTGTTTTTTTGTGTTTGGTAGGCGATTTCATTCTTTTTTTCAGAAATAGCGTGATTGTATATTTCAATAGCATCTATTTGTTTGATTGCTTGATAGATATAAGATTTATTTTTTAAGTAATTTTTGTGGGCTACTCCAGCCGGATGAGGTATAGATAGAAGACAGTTATAGTTTTGAGCTTTATTTAAATAATAAGAATAGTTTCTACTAGTTCGAGTAATTTTATATTTGTTTTTAAAAGGCTCTACATAATTTATATAAAAGTGTTTTAGGTCAGATATATCTTGAAAGTAAATTAATAATTCAAAACCATCTTGGCAACCAACTTCTATTCCAGGGATTATATTAATTTCAGGTGTAGAATGTAACTCTAGATTACTAGCAATTGAATTATGGTCTGTAATAGAGATTAGATGAGGAATACTTTTGAGGAATTCCTTAAGAAATTTAGGCTTTATTAATCCATCAGAAGCAATAGTGTGTAAGTGAAGATCAATATACTGTGGTTCTTTGGTTAGTGACTGGGTGAAAAAATTAGGTAATCGGTTTTTGGTTATCATAATTATTCTCCTTTTATAATGGATTGTAATTTAATTATATCAATTATATTATAGATCTACAAACTTAATTTACTTTTTGATCTAAGAGATATATTTTATTTCTTCTTGACAAACTTTAATTTATACACTATAATAGTAGGCGTGCTTGAGAGAAAGCAGAGAAACAACAAAGAAAAGCAGGAAAGTTCTTGACAGTGACAGGAAGTTATGATAATATAATAAATGTCGCTTGAGAGAGAAAGCATTTTTCTCAGGACAAGCAAGAAAGAACGAAGAAAAGTCTTGACAAGTGATCACTTATCTGATAATATAGTAAGTGTCGCTTGCAAAGGACAGATAAATTTTTCGGTCTTTGAAAACTAAACAATGTAGAGTTTCAACTATTCTAAGCTAGTTTCAAACTCATTCCTTTTTCGGAGAGTTTGATCCTGGCTCAGGACGAACGCTGGCGGCGTGCTTAACACATGCAAGTTGTGCGAGAAAGCTACCTTCGGGTAGCGAGTAAAGCAGCGAACGGGTGAGTAACGCGTAAGTCATCTACCTTTAAGTCTGGAATAACCTCTCGAAAGAGTGGCTAATGTCAGATAAGCTCCTAGTGAGCAAAGGTGGTTTTACTACCGCTTAAAGATGTGCTTGCGTCCCATTAGCTAGTTGGTAGGATAACAGCCTACCAAGGCAACGATGGGTAGCCGACCTGAGAGGGTGATCGGCCACACTGGGACTGAGACACGGCCCAGACTCCTACGGGAGGCTGCAGTGGGGAATCTTCCGCAATGAGCGAGAGCTTGACGGAGCAACGCCGCGTGAGTGATGAAGGCCTTTGGGTCGTAAAGCTCTGTCTTGAGGGAAGAACAACTTAGTAGCGAATAGCTGCTAGGCTTGACGGTACCTCACAAGGAAGCCCCGGCTAATTACGTGCCAGCAGCCGCGGTAACACGTAAGGGGCAAGCGTTGTCCGGAATTACTGGGCGTAAAGGGTGCGCAGGCGGTCTAGCAAGTCAGAGGTGAAATCCACTAGCTTAACTAGTGAAGGGCCTTTGAAACTGTTAGACTTGAGAGCAGAAGAGGAAGATGGAATTCCTGGTGTAGTGGTGAAATACGTAGATATCAGGAAGAACACCAATGGTGAAGACAGTCTTCTGGTCTGACTCTGACGCTGAGGCACGAAAGCTAGGGTATCAAACGGGATTAGATACCCCGGTAGTCCTAGCTGTAAACGCTGGATACTAGGTGTTGGGGGTTCAACTCCCTCCGCGCCGCAGTTAACGCTTTAAGTATCCCGCCTGGGGATTACGACCGCAAGGTTGAAACTCAAAGGAATTGACGGGGGCCCGCACAAGCGGCGGAGCATGTGGTTTAATTCGAAGCAACGCGCAGAACCTTACCAGAACTTGACATCCCTGTGACTATTCCGTAACAGGAAGTTTCTCTTCGGAGACACAGATGACAGGTGGTGCATGGCTGTCGTCAGCTCGTGTCGTGAGATGTTGGGTTAAGTCCCGCAACGAGCGTAACCCCTGTTCTTAGTTGCCAGCACGTTATGGTGGGGACTCTAAGAAGACTGCCGCGGGAGCAACGCGGAGGAAGGTGGGGATGACGTCAAGTCATCATGCCCCTTATGTTCTGGGCTACACACGTGCTACAATGGTTTGTACAGAGAGTGGCTAGACCGCAAGGTTGCGCCAATCTCCTAAAGCAGACCTCAGTTCGGATTGCAGATTGCAATTCATCTGCATGAAGCTGGAGTCGCTAGTAATCGTGGATCAGAATGTCACGGTGAATCCGTTCCCGGGCCTTGTACACACCGCCCGTCACACCACCCGAGTTGGGGGCACCAGAAGTCGCTTTTAGCGCCGAAGGTGTGCCCGATAAGGGGGGTGAAGTCGTAACAAGGTAGCCGTACCGGAAGGTTCGGCTGGATCACCTCCTTTCTAAGGAGTTTAAACGGTTGATAGTTGAAACCTACTACATTGTTTAGTTTTGAGAGACTGAAATATTTGTACCTTGAAAACTGCACAATAGGTAGAAATACCGAGCCTAGATTAAATTAGTAAGGGCGTATGGTGGATATCTAGGCGCTAGGAGCCGATGACGGACGTGGCAAGCTGCGATAAGCCTTGACGAGCTGCACACAAGTGTTGACTCAAGGATGTCCTAATGGGAGTACCCGACATGATAACTCATGTCATTCCAGAGTTAATTTGAATAGCTCTGGAAAGGGAACCGGGTGAACTGAAACATCTTAGTAACCCTAGGAACAGAAAGCAATTGCGATTCTCTTAGTAGCGGCGAGCGAAGAGGGAAGAGCCTAAACTGTAATGGTGTCTAAGCTTATGGGCGTTGCTATTACAGGGTCGTAGGAATCAGCACAATGCTTCCATAAAGGCATTATCAGATTTCTGTTAGTTAGTCGAAGTAGCTGGAAAGCTATACCACAGATGGTAATAGTCCAGTAGACAATAACTAACTGAAACTGAGCTGATTTCCTGAGTACCATGAGACACTTGAAACCTCGTGGGAAGCCAGGAGGACCATTTCTTAAGGCTAAATACTTCCTAGCGACCGATAGTGAACCAGTACCGTGAGGGAAAGATGAAAAGAACCCCGGAAGGGGAGTGAAATAGAACTTGAAACCATATGCTTACAAGCGGTCAGAGGGCGTATATTTATCAGCCTGATGGCGTGCTTTTTGCTTAACGAACCGGCGAGTTATGTCAAGTGGCAGAGGTTAAGCCAACAAGGCGAAGCCGTAGCGAAAGCGAGTCTGAAATAAGGCGCAAGTCGCTTGCCATAGACCCGAAACCGAGTGACCTATCCATGGTCAGGATGAAGCAGGTGTAGTAGCCTGTGGAAGTCCCAACCGCATTGGCGTTGAAAAGCCATGGGATGAACTGTGGATAGGGGTGAAAGGCCAATCGAACTCGGAAATAGCTGGTTCTCTCCGAAATAGCTTTAGGGCTAGCCTCGGAGCATATATTTTGGGTGTAGAGCACTGATTGGACTAGGGGCTTACCCAAGCTACCGAATCCAGTCAAACTCCGAAGCCCATTGTATTAACTCCGGGAGTCAGACTATGGGGGATAAGCTTCATAGTCGAGAGGGGAACAACCCAGATCGCCAGTTAAGGTCCCTAAGTGTAAGCTAAGTGGCAAAGGAAGTGAGACTGCTTAGACAACCAGGATGTTGGCTTAGAACCAGCCATTCATTTAAAGAGTGCGTAATAGCTCACTGGTCAAGTGGTCTTGCGCCAAAAATTTACGGGGCTTAAGCTTACCACCGAAACTGCGGATCTTTATTGATGGTAGGAGAGCATTCTATACGGACTGAAGCAGTACTGAAAGGAGCTGTGGACTGTATAGAAGCGATAATGCCGGTATGAGTAACGAGAAATAGGTGAGAATCCTATTCGCTGTAAGTCCAAGGTTTCCTGAGCAAGGCTCGTCCGCTCAGGGTAAGTCGGATCCTAAGCTGAGGCCGAAAGGCGTAGGCGATGGATAGTCGGTCAAGATTCCGACACTACCTATCTCCATTTGAGCAAAGGGGTGACGCAGGAAGATAGACTTGCCTGACAACGGTTTGTCAGGTCGAAGCACCAAGGAGGATACTCTAGGTAAATCCGGAGTATTGTTAACTCTAAAGTGTGATCGGGAGCTTCTACGGAAGCGAAGAAGTTGAGTCTCTACTGCCAAGAAAAACCTCTAGCAAGGTGATAGGTATCCGTACCGCAAACTGACACAGGTGGACTGGATGAGAATTCTAAAGCGAGCGAGTTAACCTTCGTCAAGGAACTCGGCAAACTAACCCCGTAACTTTGGGAGAAGGGGTGCCTCATTAGGGTTTTGCCCGAAGAGGTTGCAACAAAGAAGTCTAAGCGACTGTTTACCAAAAACACAGGTCTCTGCTAAGACGCAAGTCGAAGTATAGGGGCTGACGCCTGCCCGGTGCTGGAAGGTCACGGGGAGATGTTAGGACTTGTTCCAAAGCATCAAACTTAAGCCCCAGTGAACGGCGGCCGTAACTATAACGGTCCTAAGGTAGCGAAATTCCTTGTCGGGTAAGTTCCGACCTGCACGAATGGCGCAACGACTTAGACACTGTCTCGACGAAGGGCTCGGTGAAATTGAAGTGTCTGTGAAGATGCAGACTACCCGCGGCTGGACGGAAAGACCCCGTGGAGCTTTACTGCAATCTGATATTGAACTTTGGTACACTACGTACAGTATAAGTGGGAGGCTAGGAAGTTGGCGCGCTAGTGTCAATGGAGCCGTCTTTGGGATACCACTCTTATTGTGCCGGTGTTCTAACCATGTACTGTGATCCAGTACTGGGACAGTTTCAGATGGGCAGTTTGACTGGGGCGGTCGACTCCTAAACAGTAACGGAGTCGCCCCAAGGTTCCCTCAGTACGGTTGGAAATCGTACGCAGAGTGTAAAGGCAGAAGGGAGCTTGACTGCAAGACATACAGGTCGAGCAGGGACGAAAGTCGGGCTTAGTGATCCGATGGTAGAGTATGGATTTGCCATCGCTCAACGGATAAAAGTTACCCCGGGGATAACAGGCTTATCTCCCCCAAGAGTTCACATCGACGGGGAGGTTTGGCACCTCGATGTCGGCTCGTCGCATCCTGGAGCTGGAGTAGGTTCCAAGGGTTGGGCTGTTCGCCCATTAAAGCGGCACGCGAGCTGGGTTCAGAACGTCGTGAGACAGTTCGGTCCCTATCCGCCGTGGGCGCAGGATATTTGAGGGAAACTATCCCCAGTACGAGAGGACCGGGATGGACGTACCGCTGGTGTACCAATTGTCAACCGATGGCATTGTTGGGTAGCTAAGTGCGGAACTGATAAGCGCTGAAAGCATCTAAGCGTGAAGCAGATCTCGAGATTAGATATCCCATGGAATAATCCAGTAAGTTCCCTGGTAGATGACCAGGTAGATAGGTCAGGAGTGTAAGTGTGGTGACACACTAAGCTGACTGGTACTAATAGAACGAGGATTTAATCTAGGAAGACCTATTGTGCAGTTTTGAAGGTATAATATTTATCAGTCATCAGCTATCAGTCGTCAGGAAAAACTGAAGACAGATAGCAGAAGGCAGATAATAAAAAATCTGGTGGTGATTGCGGAGGGGTAACACCTGTTCCCATTTCGAACACAGCAGTTAAGTCCTCCTGCGCCGATGGTACTATAAGGGTTGCCTTATGGGAGAGTAGGTCGCTGCCAGAATTAATATTAATTTATTAATGGGGTGTCGCCAAGTGGTAAGGCACAGGACTTTGACTCCTGCACTCGTTGGTTCAAATCCAGCCACCCCAGCCAATGAATTAAATTTACAGTGAACAGTTAGAAAAGCAAATAATTTAAAGATTTTAATAATTTGAATTCAACTGTAAATTCTAAATTGTACACTGTCAACTATCTATAGGCCCCCATCGTCTAGCGGCCTAGGATACTGGGTTTTCATCTCAGCGGCAGGGGTTCGAATCCCCTTGGGGGTACCAACAAACTTACAATAAAGTTAAGAAATTACTTCTTACTATAAAATATTAAGAGGAAAGATTAATTATTAATATCCACGGAGAGTCTTGGGTTTTAGACTCGAAGGGGTACCAATTTAAATTAGCAGTTTACAATTAACAATTTACAGTTAAGTTCTTAATAAAGACTTAGATTTTCAACTGTAGACTATACATTGTAAATTGTACACTAAAAATAGGGGCGAATAGCTCAGTTGGGAGAGCACCTGCCTTACAAGCAGGGGGTCACAGGTTCGAGCCCTGTTTCGCCCACCATTAAATAATTTACAATGTACAATTAAGAATTGACAATTGAAAAATCAATTATTAGATCTTGAATTCAACTGTAAATTGCAAATTATAAATTGTCAATTGAATTTCTAGGGGACGTGGTGTAGTTGGTTAACACGCCGGCCTGTCACGCCGGAGATCGCGAGTTCGAATCTCGTCGTCCCCGCCATTAAGCTGACGTAGCTCAATTGGCAGAGCAGCTGACTTGTAATCAGCAGGTTACCGGTTCAAGTCCGGTCGTCAGCTCCACTTCAAATATAACAAGGGCCATTAGCTCAGCTGGTAGAGCACCAGACTTTTAATCTGGGTGTCGGAGGTTCGACTCCTCCATGGCTCACCAATGACGCGGGGTAGAGCAGTTGGTAGCTCGTCGGGCTCATAACCCGGAGGCCACTGGTTCGAATCCAGTCCCCGCAACCCTTAATTCAATTAAATATATATGCGGGAGTAGCTCAGTTGGCTAGAGCACCAGCCTTCCAAGCTGGGTGTCGCCGGTTCGAGTCCGGTTTCCCGCTCCAATTATCGGAGCATGGCTCAGCTTGGCAGAGCACCTGGTTTGGGACCAGGGGGTCGCAGGTTCAAATCCTGCTGCTCCGACCACTTTATTTTTTGAAAGCCTCTTAAAAGAGGCTTTTTTGTAGTTTAGGTATAGTAAGGAGGCTAGTCAATGTTAAAAAAATTCAGTTCTTATTATAAAGCACATTGGAGATTATTTTTAATTGATATACTAAGTGCTTTTATAATGTCTGGTTTAGATTTAATCTTTCCCATTTTTATTAAGGAGATGATTGATTATCATTTTCCTAACCGGAATTTTGTTATAGTAACTAAGTTGATTTTTATTTTATTAGGACTATATATTCTAAGATATATTTTACAATATATAGTTCATTATTGGGGACATGTAGTAGGAATCCGAATAGAAACTGATATGCGTCGTGATTTATTTACTCACTTACAGAAGTTATCTTTTAAGTTTTATGATAATAATAAGATAGGTTATCTAATGTCTAGAATTGTAAATGATCTGCATAATATTTCTGAATTAGCTCATCATGGGCCAGAAGATTTTTTAACCTCTACAGTTATGATTATAGGTTCCTTTGTTATTTTACTTACTATTAATTGGCAATTAGCTTTATTTACTTTTGCTGTATTGCCAATTATGATTTATATTTCTATTAAGTTAGGGACAAAAATGCATCAAGCTTTTAAGGGAATTAAAGAAGAGCTAGGACAAGTTAATTCTCAAATTGAAGATAGTTTAAGCGGGATTAGAGTAGTTAAATCATTTACTAATGAAACTGTTGAAAAAGATAAATTTGCTACAGAAAATAATAGTTATCGTCTATCAAGAGAAGATGCGATGCAGACAATGGGTACCTTTTATTCCACGATGAATTTTTTAAGTAATTTAATTACTTTGATTACTTTAGGAGTAGGAGGCTATTATATTTATTTGAATCAGTTAACAGTTGGTGAATTAGTAGCTTTTGTATTCTATGTTAAGATGTTTATTAAACCAATTGAGAAGTTAGTTCAGTTTAATGAACAATTTCAAAAAGGAATGGCTGGATTTCAAAGGTTTACTACATTATTGGCTGTTGAGTCTAAAATTAAGAATCAAGCTGATGCCCAGAAGCTAACTGATGTAGAGGGAACTATAGATTATCAAGATGTTACTTTTGGTTATGAAGATCATACTAAGGTATTATCTGGGATTAATATTAGTATTTCTGCCGGTCAAACAGTTGCTTTTGTAGGTCCTTCTGGGGCTGGGAAGTCAACATTATGTAAATTATTACCTAGATTTTATGAGCTTGATAGGGGGAGTATTTTAATCGATGATCATAATATTCAAGATTTAACTTTGCAGTCGCTAAGAGAAAAGATAGGAATTGTCCAACAAGATGTATTTCTTTTCAATGGTACAATAAAAGAAAATATTAAGTATGGTAGATTAGAAGCTAGTGAAGAAGAAATTATTGCAGCCGCTAAAAAAGCGAACGCTCATCAATTTATTATTAATTTAGAAGAAGGTTATGATACTCAAATTGGTGAACGAGGAGTGAGATTATCTGGAGGACAAAAACAAAGAATTTCCATTGCTCGTTCCTTTTTAAAGAATCCTCCTATTTTAATTTTAGATGAGGCTACTTCTTCATTAGATAATGAAAGTGAACAAATTATTCAGGAATCTATAAATCGGTTGGCTAAAGATAGAACTACTTTAGTAATAGCTCATAGATTATCTACTGTTCAAGATGCTGATAAAATTATTGTGTTATCTGAAGAAGGGATAGTAGAACAAGGAAGACACGAAGAGCTATTAGCTAAAGAAAATGGAGTTTATAAAGATTTATATAGTAAACAGTTTAGTGAACAATTACTTGCTTAAATATATTTTTAATTAAAATTTAGAATCATATAATGCAGTTTATCATTAGTTTTATGTTATTCAGCAAAAAAATATAATTTTTATTACAAATTACCCTATAATGTTAGGTAACAAGTTAGCAATAATTTTATAACCCCATAACAAGTTGACTTAAAATAATTATAGGGGGTAAAAATATGTTATCATTTATTAGTTCTTTAATTCTTTTAATTGTAGGATACCTTGTTTATGGAAAGATAGTAGCTAAAGTTTTTGGTGCTGATGAAAAAAAAGAAACTCCAGCTTATACTAAACAAGATGGTGTTGATTTTGTACCACTTAGTTGGATGAGAATCTTTTTAATTCAATTATTGAATATTGCGGGATTAGGGCCAATCTTTGGAGCAATAGCAGGAGCATTATTTGGTCCAGCAGCATTTTTGTGGATTGTATTAGGTTCTATTTTTGCCGGTGGTGTTCATGATTACTTATCAGGAATGTTATCAATTCGTAATGGTGGAGCAAGTATTTCTGAGGTTGCAGGTGAATATTTAGGAGAAGGTGCTCGTAAATTCATGCGTGTCTTCTCAATTGTTTTATTGGTTTTAGTAGGAACAGTATTTATGAGAGGACCAGCAGGTTTATTAGCAAATATGACGAATTTAAATGTTAATTTATTATTAGGAATTATTATTATTTATTATTTCCTTGCTACTATTTTGCCTGTTGATAAGATTATTGCTAAAATATATCCTATCTTAGGTGGTTCATTATTAATTATGGCTTTAGGAATTGGTGGGAGCTTAATTATTGGAGATTATGAAATTCCCAATATTACTTTAACTAATATGCATCCTGAAGATTTATCTATGTGGCCAATGTTATTTGTAACTATTGCTTGTGGTGCAATTAGTGGATTTCACGCTACTCAGTCGCCCTTAATGGCTCGCTGTTTAGAAAACGAAAAAGATGGTCGCAAAGTATTTTATGGAGCAATGATTGCAGAAGGTATAATTGCTTTAATCTGGGCAGCAGCAGCTATGACATTATTTGGGGGACCAGAAGGTTTAGCTACTACAATGGCGGAAAATGGTGGTCCAGCAGGAATTGTGAAATTAGTTAGTGATAATATGTTAGGTGTAACAGGTGGTGTCTTAGCTATGTTAGGTGTTGTAGCTTTACCAATTAGTTCTGGAGATACTGCTTTTCGGAGTGCAAGATTAATTCTAGCTGATATATTTGAATTAGACCAAAAGGATAAAGGTAACAGATTTAAGTTAGCTATTCCGTTATTTACTATTGGAATTGTCTTATCTCAAATGGACTTTGCTGTTATTTGGCGTTATTTTGCTTGGTCTAATCAGACTTTAGCAATGATTGCTTTATGGGCTGGAGCTGTTTATTTAATGCAAGAAGGCAGACTACATTGGATTGCTAGTCTACCAGCTTCTTTTATGACAGCGGTTTCTATTTCTTATATTTTGACTGCTCCAGAAGGATTTTCTATTCAAGGGATGTTTCCTACTATTGTAGGAGTATTAGCAGGTGTAAGTTCCTTGGCTTTCTTTTTATTCAAAGCAGATCAAATAGTAGCTAATAAAGATTCAGAAGTAGCTACTTTAGACAATTAAATAATAAGTTTGGTAAAGCTTAAGCTGGTTAGGGGGTAGAAGAATTTTTCTACCCCCTAAAAAATTATAAGATGTATAAATTTTAGCTTATAAAAAAAATTAATTAAAAATAAGATTAAAAAATAATAAAGAAGGTAGATAACAATGGAGTTAGACCAAATTAATAATTTATTATTTGCTTTAATTAAAAGTATGTCAGTGATAGCAGTTGCTGCTTATCTATTGGGGTTAGAAACTAATCTATTTAATCAATTGTTTAATCGGAGGACTAAATTACAAACTAAGGTCTTTTTAGTTTTCTTTTTTGGTTTACTTTCTATTTTAGGAACCTATTCCGGGATATTTATTCAAGGTGCTTATGCTAATATTAGAGCTATTGGAGCTGTGATTGGTGGGTTGCTTGGCGGGCCAACTGTTGGTGTTTTAGCTGGTTTAATAGGAGGGTTACATCGTTTTTATTTAGGCGGATTTACTGCCTTTGCTTGTGCTTTATCTACTACGCTGGCTGGTTTAATTGGCGGACTTGTTCATTATTATCGCCCCCTGAATAGAATTAGTTTACAGGAAAGTTTTAGTTTGGGGGTACTAGTTGAAGTTTTAGAGATGGGGCTTGTTCTTGGCTTAAGTAAACCATATCCTGTAGCTTATCAATTAGTAAAAGTGATTGCTATTCCGATGATTTTAAGTAATTCCTTAGGCATTGTATTTTTCATTGATATTTTGCAAAAGAGTTTTAAAAAAGAAGAGGAAGTAAAGGCTTTGCAAGCTTATAAAGCTTTAAAGATTGCTAATAAAAGTATTTGCTATTTACGTGATGGTTTAAATTATGAATCAGCGTTAGAAACTGCTAAAATTATTTTACAGATTACAGAAATCGCAGCTGTATCAATAACTGATAGAGAACAAGTTTTAGCTCATTGTGGAATTAGTGAAGGCCATCATCAGGCGGGAGAAGAGATTTTAACTGATGCTACTAAACAGGCTTTAGCTAACGGAGAAGTAACTTTAATTGAGCATCAAGAAGGGATTGGTTGTCCAATTGAGGATTGTTCTTTGCGTTCTGCTGTAATAGCGCCTTTAAAAAGAGGGGAAGAAATAATTGGGGTCTTAAAATTATATAAGACAACTGAACAAGGAATTACTAATGTAGAGTTGGAGTTGGCCCGAGGAATTGCTAGATTATTATCAACTCAGCTACAGATATCAAGTTTAAAACAAGAAGCTCAATTAACAACAGAAGCAGAACTTAAAGCTTTGCAAGCTCAGATACATCCCCATTTTTTATTTAATGCTTTAAATACTATTGTTTCTTTTTGTAGAACTGACCCTGAGCAAGCTAGAGAGTTATTGCTGAAGTTATCTAAATTTTTCCGTAAGACATTAAAGCAAAATAGCAAACTGGTTTCTTTAGAACAGGAACTAGACTATGTTCGCGACTATCTAGCTCTAGAAAAAGCTAGATATAGAGAGAAACTGGAAATGATTATTGATATTCCAGATGAATTATTGACTAATAAAGTACCTAGTTTTACTTTACAACCAATTATAGAAAATGCTATTAAACATGGGTTGGCCCCTCAACCAGTTAAAGGACAAGTAATGATTATAGCCTTTAAAGAAGACGGGGATCTAATTATTAAGATTGAAGATGATGGTGTAGGAATACCTGCCTCAAAATTAAATAATATTTTAAAACTAGGTTATGGAGAAAATAGTGGAATAGGATTAAATAATGTTAATCAGCGACTGAAAAAAATATATGGCACAGAATATGGATTAACGATTTCAAGTGAATTACAGGAAGGTACAATAGTTAAAATCAAATTACCAGATAATAGGGGGGCTGTTGAGAAAAATGAATAATTTAAGAACAATTATTGTTGATGATGAATTTCCTGCTCGTAATGAACTAAGTTTTATATTAGCAGAGATTGATGATATAAAATTGATAGGTGAGGCTAATAATGGTCTACAAGCTCTACAATTGATTAAAAACAAGGAACCAGATCTTGTGTTTCTAGATATTCAAATGCCTGGGAAAACTGGTTTGGAAGTTGCTAGAGAAGTACAAAATTTTGCTAAAATACCTAAAATTATTTTTTTAACTGCCTACAGTGATTATGCTTTAGAGGCTTTTCAAGTAAATGCAATTAATTATATATTAAAACCTTACGAAAAGGAACAAGTATACGAAACAATTGATCGGGTAAGAGAATTGTATACTGGTTCTAATCAACAATTAAAAGATAAATTTGAAAAATTGGTTGATAAATTAGAACAGAACCAACAGGGGATAGATATTGATAAGTTAGCAGTCAAAACTAATCGGGGGCGAATGAAACTAATAGAGTATAAACAGATAATTCTTTTTTATACTAAAAATAAACAAGTTTATGCTAAAACTTATGAGCAAGAATATGAGGTTGATTTAAACTTATCAGAATTAGAAGAGAAGTTAAGTGGAGCAAATTTTTTACGAATTCATCGCAGTTATATAGTTAATCTAGAGCAAATTAAGGAAGTTATTCCCTGGTTCAAAGGAAAATATCAAGTAGTAATGAATGATAAAGCAAATACACAAGTACCAGTTAGCCGTACTAAAGTTAAAAAAATACAAGAGATATTTGATTTATGATTATTCACCAGTATGGTGAATTTTCTGTTTTTTGGTACATTAAATTCTAGCAGAAGCAAATAATAAATATAAGATCTAATCGGGGAGGAGTAAATGTGATTACTACGGTAACTATTAATCCAGCAGTTGATCATACAGTAGAGACTTCTAAATTAGAGTTAGGAACAGTTAATCAAGTAGCATCTGTGCGTAAAGATGCCGCTGGAAAAGGAATTAACGTAGCTAAAGATGTTACTAAGTTGGGTAAGGAAGCTCGGGCTATAGCTTGTTTAGGAGGGGCTAGTGGAGAATATATTGTTAATTGTTTAGAGGAAAAAGGAATTCTGTCTGAGATCAGTTGGACCGAAGAAGAGACTCGGGTTAACCTAAAAGTAGTGGATAAATCTGGTAGTCAGACAAAAATCAATCAATTAGGACCTGATATTTCATCTGTAGTATTGGAGAAAACTAAACAAAACATAATTAAAGCAGCAAATGATAGTGAAATTATTGTCTTAGCAGGAAGCCTTCCTCCTAGTTTGCCCCAGAACTTTTATCAAACTTTGATTTCCCAGCTTGGCCAAGAGGAGACTAAAGTATTCTTAGATACTTCTGGGCAACCTTTAAAATTAGCTTTAGAAGCTAACCCTACTTTAATCAAACCTAATATTCATGAATTAGAAGAAATCTATGGTAAGGAGTTATCATTAGATGGTGTTATAGATATAGGCCAGGAGCTAGTAACAGAGGGAATTGAATTGGTATTAGTATCAATGGGGGCTAAAGGAGCAGTATTGATTACCGAAGAGGAAGTAATAAGAGCAATTCCGCCTCAAGTTGACCCAGTAAGTACAGTTGGGGCTGGAGATAGTTTAGTAGCGGGGATGGCTAGTAGTTATATGGATGATAGACCACCGGAAGAAATGTTGAGATTTGCTATAGCAGTCAGTGTGGCTACTATATTACAACCAGGAACTGAAACAGGAGAGTTATCAGAAGTCAAGAAGTGGAGCGATGAAGTTAAGATAGATAAAGAAGATACTTAATATTAAGTATCTTCTTTATCTACTTTAAATACTTTTTTTAACCTTTTCCACAAAATAACGATGAATAGTTAAATCAGTAGCTAATTCAGGATGAAAAGAAGTAGCTAATAGATTATCTTCTTCTATAGCTACTATTTGATCTTGTAGTTGGAGTAAGACTTCTACTTGCGGGCCAACTTGAGTAACATAAGGTGCTCTGATAAAGACTAAAGGTATTTTTTTATCTGTTAGTTTAGGGATCTGGGTTTTAGTTTTAAAGCTATCTAATTGATTACCATAAGCATTTCGCTTAACTGTAATATCCATTAGTCTTAGATAACCTGGTCCGCTAGTTAGTCTATCAGCTAACAGAATCATCCCCGCACAGGTTCCCCAAATAGGAATTCCTTGCTGGGCTAGTTGAATAATAGTCTCCTGTAAGCCAAATATATTCAGTAATTTATTGATAGTAGTACTTTCTCCTCCCGGAAGAATCAAGCCATCTAAAGTACTAAAGTCTTTCTTCTTTTTAACTGCCAGAGGAGTAACATCAGGAATCTGATCTAGTAGATTAAGATGTTCTGTTACTCCACCTTGAAATGATAATACTCCGATTTTAACCATATTGTTACCACCTTACCAGCCTCGGTCGGCTAATTTTTCTTTGTCCTCTAGAGTATCAATGTTAATTCCGACCATAGCTTCGCCTATATTTTCTGATACTTCAGCTATAATTTGAGGATCATCATAATAGGCTGTAGCTTTAACAATGGCTTTAGCTCTTTGACTAGGATTTCCTGATTTGAAGATACCTGAACCTACAAATACTCCATCACAGCCTAGTTGCATCATCATTGCTGCATCAGCAGGAGTAGCTATACCTCCAGCAGCAAAATTAATAACTGGTAGTTCTTCTTCGTTAGCTACATACTTGACTAATTCAAAAGGAGCCCTCATTTCCTTAGCAGTAGTCATTAGCTCTTCGTTATCTTTGGTAGTTAATTGTCGAATTTGCGAATTGATCTTTCTCATATGTCTTACTGCTTCTACTACATTTCCTGTTCCTGCTTCTCCTTTAGTCCGGATCATACTTGCTCCTTCACCGATTCTGCGTAATACCTCATTTAAGTTAGTTCCACCACAGACAAAGGGAACTTCAAATTCTGTCTTATTGATATGATTATCCTCATCAGCCGGAGTTAATACCTCACTTTCATCTATGTAATCCACTCCAATTGATTCTAGTACTTGCGCCTCTACAAAATGTCCGATTCTTGCTTTGGCCATTATGGGGATAGAAACTGTATCAATAATCTCTTTAATCATAGCTGGGTCAGAAGCTCTAGCTACTCCTCCTTGGTTGCGGATATCAGCTGGTACTCTTTCTAATGCCATGACAGCAACTGCTCCTGCATCTTCGGCTATTTGTGCTTCTTGGGGACTAGTGACATCCATAATTACGCCACCTTTAAGCATTTGAGCTAAATTCTTATTTAATTGATAGCGATTGTTCATATTTACTCAACTCCTTTACAGTAAATTTTATTTAGCGTATAATGATTGTATGGGTTCAATAATAAACCATTAATATTGTACCCATTATTAATTATATAACATATTATTGTATTGTCAAGAAGGGAACAATAATAATTTGAAATTGATAATTGTATTGTTTAATTTTAATTTAATATAGCAAGAGTATTTAAAATAAGGAGTGATTAGTATGTTAGATCAGATAAAACTGGACAAATCTGCTTCTATTCATCTTTATCTCCAGTTATATAATCAGATTCGAGATTTAATTAAAGAAGGGAGCTTACAGCCTGATACTAAGTTACCACCAATTCGTAAGTTAGCTAAGCAGTTAGGGGTTAATAATGTAACAGTAGTTAAAGGGTATGATTTATTAGAAGAAGAGGGGTTAGTTAATAAAAAAGTAGGTAGTGGTACTTTTGTAGCTGATATTACACCAGAAGAAGCTAAAGAACAAGTATCTCAATTAGACCAACAGGTATATATTGATGAAGATACTAAATTGGTTACTCCAGAGCAGATTAATTTTGCTACTGCTGCTCCCACTCCAGATTTATTTCCAATAACTACCTTTAAGAAGTTATTGAATAAGGTGTTAGATAGAGATCAAGGTTATGCCTTTGGGTACCAACAGAGTCAAGGATATTTATCTTTGCGCCAATCTATTAGTCAGTATGTAACTAGATATGATATAGAAAGTAAGCCCGAGGAGATTCAAATAGTCTCTGGTGCTCAACAAGGAATAGACATTTTAGCTAAGACTTTTTTGGATTATGGAGATACTGTCTTTGTTGAACGTCCTACTTATCCAGGGGCTATTTCTGTTTTTAAATCCAGAAAGGCTAATATTGTGGAGATACCTATTACAGAGACAGGGATAGATCTAGATTATTTAGAGGCTAAATTAGAAGAGTTTAGTCCCCGATTTTTATATCTAATGCCTAATTTTCAGAATCCAACTGGTTATAGCTATTCCCAGGCTAAAAAGAAGAGATTAATGGAGCTGGCTAATAAGCATGATTTATTAATTGTAGAGGATGATTGTTTAAGTGATTTAAATTATAGTTTAGCTGATAATCACTCGTTAAAATCACTAGATGAAACTGGGATGGTAATCTATATCAAAAGTTTTTCTAAAATATTTATGCCTGGTTTAAGATTAGCTTTTTTATTGATTCCTGCTAATTATTTTGCTGATGTTTTATTAGCTAAATATATGTCTGATATTTTTACTGATGGTTTAGTACAGCGAGTACTGGACTTATACTTTAGAGAAGAAGTCTGGGCCGAACAACTAGCTAATCTAAAAGATACCTACCAGCGGCGTTATCAAAAAATGATTGCTGCTTTAGATGATCTATTGCCCCCAAAGATTGAATTTATAGCTCCGCAAGGAGGACTGAATCTTTGGTTACAGCTACCTCAGGGTTTATCAGCTACCAAAATAAAGAGGAAAACCTTGGCTAAAGGAGTTAATATTGCTCCAGGAGAAGTTTTTTATTCTAGTAACCCACGAAAGAATCGGCTCAGATTAAGTATTGCAGCTGTTAAGGAGCAGGAAATTAGATCTGGAGTTAAGATTTTAGCTACTGTTTTAGAGGAGGAATTAAGTGCTGATACTGATAACTGGGATACTTCAATGATGCCTCTAGTTTAGTGAGGAACTTGGTTATCCAGTTGTAAAATAAGTTTTGTAGCTTCTTGGAGGTTGTCTGTTGAGTAGTTAGCGCCTGGATATTTGGCCCCTATTTTAATAGTTGTACAGCCAGCTTTTTTTCCGGCAATAATATCTGATTTGCGGTCACCAACCATATAGGAAAGATCTAAATTAACATTATGTTTATTAGCTAATTTAAGAATCATACCTGGCTTTGGTTTTCTACAATCACAATCAGTCTCAAAGTGGGGACAAAACTCAATATCATTGATAATAGCATCATTATCTTGTAAAGTGCTGATTAAATGTTGGTGGATTTTATCTAAATCTTGCTGGGAAAAGTAACCACATTCAATCCCTCCTTGGTTAGTTACGATATAAACTTTATAATCTTGCTGGTTAAGTTTTTTGATAGCACTAGCTGTCCAGGAATATAAGGTTAAGTCTTGGGGGCTATTAACTGGTTTATCATAATTATTGATGACCCCATCACGATCTAAAAATACAGCTTTGTTCATTCGGCTCCCTCCTTAGACTAGTATATTGTATTGTTTAATATTTTCTTAATAATTGTTTATTATACTGAGGTCATGTTAATAATTAAATTAGTGAGTAGTTTAATTCTAAGAAGTATTATTGATATATTGTGTCACCGCAGGTGACACAGTCGTCAGTAGATTTATCATGAAGTGGTCGTGAGACCCGAAAGGTGTGCTGTGTGCTGTCAGCCAATTCAAAACATTCAAATTCAAAATCTAACCCTTTAAGATTACTATGTTTTAAGGAATTGAACTGGATCTGTGGTTTTGAATTTGAATTAGCACACGGCACATAGCAGATAGCAGATAGCTGTGGCACGAAAGTGCCACTTTATATCAATTAAACAATATTTATTTAATTTTGAGGTGGTAAGATGAAGGAAAAAAAGATATTATTGGCAGATGATGACCAACATGTGCAGGAAATACTGAGTCTTTATTTTAAAGAAGAAGATTGTGAAGTGGTCATTGCTCAAGATGGAGCAGAAACGTTAGATTTGATGAATGAAGAGCAACCTGATTTGCTTATTTTAGATATTATGATGCCTAAGTTAGATGGCTTAGAAGTAATTAAAAAAATTAGACAGGATAGTGAAGTGCCAGTTATTTTTTTGTCAGCTAAGAGTGAAGAATTTGATAGAATATTAGGTTTGGAGTTAGGAGCCGATGATTATGTAACGAAACCCTTTAGTCCACGTGAAGTGGTTGCTAGAGCCAAGGTTATTTTTAAACGATTGGATAAAAATAAACCAGATCAAGAAGCAACTAAGGATTTAATAACTTATCCAGATTTGCTAATTGATCCTGCTAATAGAGAAGTAAAAGTAGCTGGCGAGCAATTAAATTTATCTCCTAAAGAATACGAATTATTATTATTATTAGCTAAACATCCTAAACAAGTTTTTGAGCGAGATAGATTATATGATAGAATCTGGGGGATTGATCATTATGGGGATCTGAGAACAGTTGATGTTCATATTAATTGGTTACGAGATAAGATAGATTTAGGTTATATCAAGACTGTCTGGGGTGTAGGATATAAGTTCGTAGGGGATAGTAATGATTAATAGCTTATTTAATAAGATTATGGGGAGTTATATTTTAATTCCAATTTTGATTTTATTGGTGCTAGTTATATTTCTACCTCATTATTTAGAAGACTATTTTTTAGAAAATAAAAAAGAGGAATTAGCTAGCAAGGGACAATTAGTTAGTAAGATAGTCCAAAATAATAATCAACAGGAGTTAAATGATACCTTATCTGATCTAGAAGAGCTAGTAGATACTAGTATAATTGTTATTAACCAGCAAGGTAAGATTATTAATCAAGGACGGCAGATGAATAGAATGATGAAGATGCATGGTAGAATGAAGTCGAAAATGGGAGACCATTCTGACTCACATAGAGGAATGATGAATCATAATTCTATGATGAATCGGTTTCAAAAAGAACTATTGGATTTAGAAGATGGATTAGATCAGGTATTAGCTGGTAAGACTGTTACCTTTCAAGGTAAAAGCCCTATGTTGGGTCAGTCTATAATTGCTGTAGGGATTCCTATAGAAGTTTCACCTCGATTAGCTTTATTTTTGATCTCTCCTAGTAGAGGATTACAAGAAATGGTAGTTAAAATTAGAAACTTGACTTTACAAATTACTTTGGGGGCTATTATATTAGCTTTAGGACTAGGATACTTTATTTCTCGAGGAATTACTCGTCCTTTAGAAAAGATGAAGATTCAAGCACGTAAGATGGCAGCTGGCAATTTTGATGAAAAATTAACTGATTTACCTGGGGATGAAATCGGGAAATTAGGAGCTAGTTTTAATTATATGTCAGAACAGTTAGCTAAGAATATCACTGCTTTAGATGCTGAAAAGAGTAGAATGGAAGAGATGTTAACTAGTATGACAGAAGGAGTTTTAGGAGTTACAGCTGATAAAAAGATCATGTTAGCTAATCCCAAATTAAAAGAAATTTTTAATTTAAAGCAAGACATAATTAATCATAAATTCAATTCGCATTGTCCTACTGAATTAGTTACTTTAGTAGAAGAAGTATTGGCTGAAGAAAGTGAAGCTAGTAGAGAATTTGATTGGCAAGAACAGATCATTGCTGCTCAAGCTGCTCCAGTGCAAGTTGGATCTAAATTATGGGGAGTAATTATTTTGGTGCGTGATGTAACTGAAATTAGAAAGTTAGATCAGATGAGACGGTTATTTGTAGCTAATGTATCTCATGAACTAAAAACTCCTTTGACAGCAGTACAAGGTTATTTAGAAGCGATTTTAGATGGAGTTGTAGAGCAAGAAAAGATGCAAAGAGATTATCTGCAACGAGTCTTAAGTGAGACAGAAAGAATGTCTAATTTGGTAGCAGATATTTTAGATTTATCCAGATTACAGTCCGGACAGGTGGATTTTAATTGGGAACAGGTGGATTTGATTAAATTAATTAAATCAGTAAAGATTAATTTAGAATCTAGACTTGAAAAAAGAGAAGTGATTTTAAATACTCCTGCTAAATTAGTCCTAGAGACAGATAAGAATAAGCTAGAAGAAGTACTTGTTAATCTACTGAGTAATGCAATCAAGTTTACAGATCCAGATGGAAAAATTGAAATTAAAGTATTAGACCAAGCGCAAGAAGTAACAGTAGAAATAATTGATGATGGTTTAGGGATTCCTGAGGCAGAACAGAATTATATCTGGGAGAGATTCCATCAAGTTGACCGGGCTCGTAAACCAGCTGGTGAAGGGACAGGACTAGGTTTAGCTATTGTAAAAGAAATAATAGAAAGTTTAGGAGGCAAGATAAGAGTCGAAAGTGAACTAGAAGTAGGTACTGACTTCATTTTTTCGCTACCTTACAGAGAAAATCAATAGTTATTTTTTAATAATCAAGGAGAAAAATGGTTAACATACAATTATTAACATATAAGAGAGTAATAATATAGAAAGGAGGAAGGGGATGGCTGACTCTAAATTATTTGTTAATCAGTATGTTAACCTAAGTACAATTGATGGTGAGCAAGAATATGAGGCGGAGATAGTTAAGTTAGAGGGAGAGGCTATTAAATTAAATTTATTAGATGCTGAGCTAGATAATTTAGAATCTGTTACTCCAGGAAATACTTTAGTTTTATCTTTTGTAGGCCAAAGTGCACTATATAAGTTAAATGTAGTAGTGGATAAGACTACTGAATGTTTTTTAGTAGTGACTAGAGATAGCGGGCTAGAAAGAATTCAACGGAGAAAATATGTCAGAGTACCAGTCCACAAAAAAATTCATTATAGTTTATTATCTGCTTCCCAGAACCAACTTAAAGAAGCAGTAGTGATGGATATCAGTGGTGGTGGATTACAGATGAAGGTTGATGATTTTAGTAAGTATGATCTAGACCAGGTATTAAAGTTACAGTTAGATTCTTTTGATTTTAGTTTTAATATAATTAATGGGCAAGTAATAAGAGTTAGCGAAGAAGAGGAGCCAGATTTAGATAAAAAAGTATATCAGCTAGGAGTAGAGTTTATAGGGGCTAGTAAGCAAAGGCAAGAAGAAATAATCAGTTGGGTATTTGAAAAACAAAGAGAGTTGCGCCAAAAAGGGATTATCTAATATATAAGGGATCTAAGTTTAGGTTGAGGTCTAGGCCAAGATTAAGAGTTGATATTTTAGTCTTGTTCTAGACCTCAACTAATTTAAAGAATGATTATTTAACTTTTTGGGAGATCACTACGAGCGTCTGGAGTAGCTTGTTTAGGATCTTTAAGACGTTCATTTTTTTCTTGAGCATCTACTTTGTTTAAAATTTCTTTAGTTTTTTGGTTTTCTAGTTGCTGATTAGTTTCTTTTTCTTCGGGAGAAGTTTGGGGATCTTCTTGTGTCATTTTATCCCTCCTATAAATTATTATATCAAACTTAAAAGAATATACTCTAGTAAAAATAGGATATAATAATATTGATTATGGATTATAATGGAGGGGAATAAAGATGAATCAAGAAATAATTGATTATCTAGAAAGTCGAGTTGACTACCAACAAGTGATTGGGACTCCTTATCAGGTAGAAGAGATGACTTTAATTCCTATAGTTGATATCTTACTTGGTTGTGGAGGAGGACAAGAAGCTAGCGGAGGAGGGGCTAGTCTGACTCCGAGAGCAATAATTATAATTAAAGCAAGTGGTGAGGTTTCTTTTGTGTCTTTAAAAGAAGATTGTTCAAAGCAGGAGGTAAAGGAACAATTACCGGAGATACTATCTAGAATAGAAGAGATTAATTGAGGAGGGATGTCAATCTTTAAACTACAGCAAAAGGATGGAGTTAAGTATTATATCATTGAAGAATTTGCTGCGACAGGATTAGTTGAACACGCCTTTACTACTAGAGTAGGAGGCGTTAGTACAGGTGAGTATGCTAGTTTAAATTTAGGTTTGCATGTAGCAGATAAAAAAGAAGCAGTATTAAAAAATAGAAAACAGATTTGTAAAGTATTGAATAGTAACCCCCAGAATTTAGTAGCTGGAAAACAGGTACATAGTGATCAGATTAAGTTAGTTACTGCTCAGGATAAAGGTAAGGGAGCATTAGATTATGAGACTGCCGTAGATGATACGGATGCTTTATTAACAGCTGAATCTGGGATTTTGTTAACTTCTTATTATGCTGATTGTACTCCGATTTTTTTATTGGATCCTGAGTCTGAAGTAGTAGGTTTAGTTCATGCAGGTTGGCGAGGAACAGTAGAAAAAATTGCTCAACAGACTGTTATGAAGCTGAAAGAGGTGTACGGAACAGAGCTAAATGACTTGTTGGTGGGGGTTGGCCCGGCTATTGGTAAGTGTTGTTACCAAGTGGACAGTAAAGTTATTGAGCCTTTACAAAAGCAGTTTTCTCAGTGGCAACAGTTAGTGGATAAAGTAGCTGACGACCAGTGGAAGTTGGATTTGAGTTTAGCTAATCAGGTTCAACTAGAGGAAATAGGAGTTCCTAGCAAGAATATTATACATAGCAATTTATGTACTGCTTGTGATTCTAACTTATTTTATTCTCACCGTAGAGATGGTACAAGGACTGGTAGAATGGCTAGTTTAATAAAATTAAAATAAATGGGGGATTGGTTATGGCAGCTAAAATATTAGTAGTTGATGATGAAGAAAATATAGTCCAATTAGTTGAGTTTAATTTAAAAAAAGAAGGATACGAAGTGATTACTGCCTCTAAAGGCCAACAAGCATTAGAGCTTGTCAGACAACAGGAGCCTGATTTAATAGTCTTAGATTTGATGTTACCTGGAGTCGATGGGTTTGATATTTGTAGAAAAATTAGACAAAATGATCAATACAGTAACTTACCGATTATTATTTTATCAGCTAAAGAAGAAGAAGTGGATAAGATACTAGGGTTAGAATTAGGAGCAGATGATTATGTTACTAAACCCTTTAGTCCTCGGGAATTAATTGCTCGAGTTAAGGCAGTTTTAAGACGAGTTGAAGGCCAATCATCTACCCCAGAGGTGATTGAAGCAGGTGATATTAGATTGGATTTAAATAAATACCAAGTTGAAGTTAGTGAGGTTGAAATTGATTTAACACCTAAGGAATTTGAATTATTATCTATTTTAATAACTAATATTAATCAGGTATTTTCCAGAAGTTATCTACTAAAAGAAGTGTGGGGCTATGATTACCAAGGGGATACTAGAACTGTAGATGTTCATATTAGAAGATTAAGAAAGAAGATTGGAGAGTATAGTACTCTAGACTATATTAAAACTGTTAGAGGAGTAGGTTATAAGTTTGTAGAATCCAAATAAGGAGTTAGAAGACAATGCTACAGAGATTTAAAAAATTGCGATGGAAGATTGTAACTTTATATTTACTTTTATTAGTTGTTACACTAGTTGCTTCAGGCTTTTTTTTACAAAAATCACTAGAGGATTATTTTTCTGATTGGTTAGATAAAAAATTAGTGGGGGAGATGAAGTTAGTAACTGGGGTGGTTAAGCCTCTGATTAAAACTAAAGAAGCAACCAAATTGGATAGGTTAATTGAGGAATATGGTGAAGAATTACAGACTAGGATTACAGTTGTTGCCGCTAGTGGTCAAGTATTAGCTGATTCAAGGGAAAATCCAGCCGAAATGGATAATCATATAGATCGTCCTGAGATCCAAGAGGCGCTAAGAGAGGATCTTGGTAAGTCGATGAGACATAGTGCTACATTAAATATTGATATGAGATACGTAGCTTTACCTATTGTAGATCAAGGTGAAACGATTGGTATTATTAGAGCAGCTTTAGATTTAAAGAAGTTAAATCGACTCTATTATGGCATCTGGGAAGTTTTATTTCAGACAGGCATAATTGCTTTTTTAATATCTATTTTACTTTCTTTTAAATTTGCCAAACGGATTACTAATCCTATCCGGGAGATGACTTCTGTTGCGCAAAGAATGGCTAATGGCTTTTTAGATCAGAAATTGGTTATTAAGACTGAAGATGAAATAGGTAAGTTAGCTAAAATGTTTAATCATATGGTTAACCAAGTTAAGGAAAATATGCAACAATTATCCACTGAAAAGAGTAAAGTGGAAGCAATTGTAACTAGTATTGGTGATGCTATAATTGCTGTTAATGAGTCAGGAGAAGTCATTTTAGTTAATTTAGCTGCCGAAGAAATATTCCAGATTACAGAAGAAGAAGTGCTAGGTGAGTCAGTGATTCAGATTACTAAAAATTATAAATTAGATGAATTAATCACTGAATCTCTAGAGACAGGAAAAGAATTAACAGAGGAAGTAGATTTATTATTACCTGAGGAGAGAACTTTTCGAGTCCAGTTGGCCCCTATTGAACGTAAAGACCAGTTAAGAGGAGTAGTAGTTAGTTTACGAGATATTACAGATATTAGGAGATTAGAACAGATGAGAAAGGAATTTGTTAGTAATGTATCTCATGAGCTAAAGACTCCTTTGACGTCAATTAAAGGTTATGTAGAAACGTTATTGGAAAGCAACCCAGATTTAGATACGTATAATTCTTTTTTAGAGGTAATAGATGATGAAACGGAACGACTGGAGTATTTAATTAATGATATATTGGATTTATCTAAAATAGAAGCAGGTAATAATTTATTAGAAGATGAGTTATATATTCCAGAAATTATTAATGATGTAATTCCTGTCTTAGCTCCTAAAGCTGAACAAAAAAATATTGATGTCCAATTGGATATAGAATCTGATTTACCTAAGATTACTGGTAATCAGGAACAACTCTCTCGGTTATTGATTAATTTAATTGATAATGCTCTGAAATATACTCCAGCAGGCGGGAGAGTTGAAGTTAAAAGCTATACTGAGAATGATAAATTAGTTATTGAAGTAGAGGATAATGGAATGGGGATTCCTCAGGAAGATATATCGCGTATCTTTGAACGATTTTATCGAGTTAATAAAGCAAGAAGTAGAGAACTAGGGGGGACTGGTCTAGGACTTTCTATTGTCAAGCATATTGTGGAGCAACATAATGGTATAATTGAAGTAGAAAGTGAATTAGAAGTAGGTACTAAATTTATTGTTAAGTTTGCTCTTTAAAGGGCCAACTTTTTATAGATATTCCAATTTAAAATGAACCTATATTGATATATTGTGTCACCTATGGTGACACAGTCGTCATGTGTGCTGTCAGCCAATTCAAAACCTTTAAATTCAAAATCTAACCCCTTAAAATTACTATGTTTTAAGGGGTTGAATTAGCACACGGCACATAGCAGATAGCTGATAGCTGATATAAAGTGGCACTTTATATCAATTAATCTACATTCTAATAAAGGAAATCGAGTTTCTACATTAATTCTTAGATACAATCGATAATATTTTTTTATTTGACAAACTTTGTTGCTAGAGATATAATTACTTTGTAAAAAAAGGAGTTGATGTTACTAATGAGTGGTGTAATTACTTTAGGTGAAGCACTAATTGATTTTACTCCTCTAGATGAGGACAATATGAAGTTTAAAAAGAATCCTGGTGGCGCTCCAGCTAATGTGGCAGTCGGATTGAGCTGTCTAGGAGTTGAGACTAGTTTTGTAGGAAAAGTGGGAGATGATGTTTTGGGTAATTTTCTCCAACAGACTTTAACAGATAAAGGTGTTAATACAAGTGAGATGTTATTAACTACTGAAGCTAGAACAGGACTAACTTTTGTTACTTTAGATGATCAGGGAGATAGGAATTTTGATTTTTATATTGATCCTAGTGCAGATAGGTTTTTAAGAGAAGAAGAGATTAACCCGGATATTTTTTCTGAGCCTAAGATTTTTCATTTTGGTTCTATTTCTTTAATTGATGAACCAGCTCGGAGTGCTATTAAGCAGGCAGTGAAGTTGGCCCAAGAGAATGATTTGGTCGTTTCTTATGATCCTAATTTGCGGATGAATCTCTGGGATACTGCTCAGGATGCTAAAGCAGGGATTATTTCTATGTTAGGTGAGACTGATATTCTAAAGATATCAGAAGAAGAACTAGAATTTATTACTGGAACGCAAGAGGTAGAAGTAGGTGCGCAAGAACTACAAGAAGAATATGATATTCCTTTAATCTATGTTACTTTTGGTAGCCAAGGGGCTTATTATTACTATCAGGGTACTATAGAATTTATTCCAGCTATGGAAGTAGAAACAGTAGATACAACAGGAGCTGGTGATGCCTTTGTATCTGGTATTTTATATAATATCAATCAGACTGATAAAGATCTAAGAGAATTAGATAAAGAATTTTTAGATTATACTACTGAATTTGCTAGTGTATCGGGAGGTTTAGCTGCTTCAGAGAGTGGTGCTATGTCGGCTTTACCAACTTTAGAGGAAGTTAAAAACATTTTAGAAAATAAGTAATGTCCTTGTTTGTTGATTTTTGGTTATTTATGGTGTATAATTGTAGTCAGTAGAAGTTAGGGATAATGTATAGTTGAGAAGGGGTTTAAATATGTCGATAACTATTAAAGAAATAGCTAAATTAGCTAATGTTTCTAAATCGACAGTTTCTCGAGTGATTAATAATTCAGACCATGTAAGTGATAAAGTCAGAGAAAAAGTAGAACAGATTGTAGAGGAAACAGGATACGCGCCCAATTCTCTAGCAAAGGATTTACACAGGAATCGAACTGATACAATAGGAGTTATTCTACCCAAGATAAATACTAGCACATTTTCGGCAGCAGTTGAAGGTATTAGTAATACGATGTATGAAAATGGTTATGATGTTCTATTGACTAATACTAGATTAAATAATGAAGAAGAGATTAATCATTTACAATTGCTTAAGGAAAAGAGAGTTAGCGGTATTTTACTCTTTGGTACTCAGTTTACAGAAGAACATGTAGAAATGTTGACTAAAATGAATATTCCAGTAGTGGTGCTAGGCCAGGATATTACTGATATTTTAGAAATTCCTTGTGTAATTCATGATGATTTTCAGTCAGCTCAGGATATAGTAAATTATTTAATAGAACAAGGTCATAACAGAATTGGTTACATTGGGGTTGAAGAATATGATGAAGCCGTAGGTCAATTTAGAAAGCAAGGCTATTTGACAGCACTCCAGGAAAATAATTTACCAGTCAAAGAAGAATATATGTACAAAGATGGTTTTAGTATAGATTCAGGTTACCAAGGGATGACAGAAATAATTAATAATACTCAGAAGTTGCCTACAGCAGTTTTTGCTGCTACAGATCGATTAGCTATTGGAGCTATGAAGTGTCTAAAAGATAATGGATATCGAATTCCTGAAGATGTATCAATAGTGGGAATTGGTGATGCTGATATAAGTCCATTAATAACTCCTGAATTAACGACTATTCATTATAATCATTTTCGGGCTGGAGCAGAGGCTTCTAAGTTATTATTACAGCATATTAACAATCAAGAAATCCCTTATAAATTAGTAATGGATCACCATATAGTTGAACGAAATAGTGTAATTAAAGTTTAATTTTAATTTCCTTTGGGAAGGTTCCCATTATTTTTTTCATCTCATGGGAAGGATCCCAAAAGTTTATAAAATACAGTTTAACTTTATACATAAGATTATAATTTTAATAATATTTAAAATTAGTTTATAGCTTTAGAAAGAGGAAATAAGATTAGAGACTTAATAAGTAAACAACCCCTCTATTATCCACATTAAAAAGGAGGATAAAAGATGGATTATAGGAAGACAGCTGAAGAAATCATTCGGGCAATTGGTGGTAAAGAAAATGTTGATAGTGCAGCTCATTGTGCAACTAGATTACGTTTGGTACTTAAAGATAATGACCAGGCTGACCAAGAAGCGGTAGAGAGTGTTGCAGGAGTAAAAGGAGCTTTCAAGAATTCGGGCCAATTTCAGATTATTATTGGCCAAGGTACAGTTGATAAAGTATATGAGGAATTTACTGAACTAGGTGAAGTTTCAGAAGTGAGTAAGAGTGCAGCTAAACAGAAAGCAATGAAGAATTTAAATCCTTTCCAACGCTTTGCTAGAATATTATCTAATATTTTTGTACCGATTATCCCTGCTATTGTAGCTAGTGGAGTTTTAATGGGAACTTTAGGAATGCTTAAGGCTTATGGAGTTGTTAGTGGAGATAGTGCAGCCTTTACTTTGCTAAATATGTTCTCTAATGCAGCCTTTGTCTTTCTGCCAGTAATCATTGCTTTTAGTGCAGCTAAAGAATTTGAGACTAATCCTTATTTAGCTTCTGTATTAGGAGGGATTATGATCCACCCTGCTTTACAGAATGCTTGGACAATTGGCAAAGGTATTGAGAAATCAATTAATTTATATGGTCTAGAGATTGGAATGGTTGGTTATCAAGGTACAGTATTACCAATCTTATTAGCTGTCTGGATTATGAAGTATATTCACGGTTTCTTAAAGAAAGTTGTACCAGATGTGTTAGATATAATTGTAACGCCATTTATAACTATTTTAAGTACAGGATTTATTTCATTAGTGGCTATTGGCCCCTTTGCTAGATTTATTGGTGATGGTATTTCTTTTGGATTACAAGCAATTTATGATGTTGCTGGTCCAGTAGCAGGATTGATTTTTGGTGGTTTATATTCCACTATTGTAATAACTGGAATCCATCACAGTTTCCATGCTATTGAGGCAGGATTATTGTCTAATCCAGATATTGGAGTTAACTTCTTATTACCAATCTGGTCTATGGCTAATGTTGCTCAAGGTGGTGCCGCTTTTGCAGTGTACTTTATGACTAATGATACTAATATGAAGCAGATTTCACTGCCTGCAGCAACTTCTTGTCTGTTAGGTATTACCGAAGCTGCAATCTTTGGTGTTAATTTAAGATTAATGAAGCCCTTCATTGCTGGTGCTATTGGTGGTGCTTTAGGTGGAGTTTATGTAGTACTTACTAATGTAGGTTTTACTGGTTTAGGCTTAACAGGAATTCCGGCAGCTACTATTGCAGCTTCAGGAGATCTTGTTAATTATATTATTGGTTTAATTATTGCCTTTGGTGGTGCTTTTGCTGGTACTTGGATGATAGGTTTTGAAGAATAATAATCTGGTATAAATAGTTGCAGGAAGGGAGGGAAACCTCCCTTTTTTAGTTTATAATTTAGATACTATTGATATAATGTGTCACTGACACATTATATCAATAGTCGTGAGCTATGAGTTATGAGTCATGAGCCAATTCAAAGTCAAAATCATAAATCTAATTTAATCTCTAAAGTTTAGAAGTTATAGTGGTTTTGATTTTGAGTTTGAAGATTTTGATTTAGCCCACAGCTCACGACACATGACTCACGACTGTGTCACCTGCGGTGACACAATATATCAATAATTAATAATCTAGGATGGAGGGATAAAATGGACCAAGAAAAGCAAGAAGATTTATTAACTAGAGCTAATCAAGCTATTGCTGAGGCAAGAAAAGAAGCTACAGCTGATTATTATAGATTACAGTTTCATATTATGCCTCCAGCTGGTTGGTTAAATGATCCTAATGGCTTTATTCAATTTGAGGGGACGTATCATTTGTTTTATCAATTTAATCCTTTTGGAGCTGAGGATGGTCTGAAATTCTGGGGGCATTATACTAGTCAAGATTTAGTAAACTGGAGTGAACAGCCGATTGCTTTAGCACCAGATACTTGGTATGAAACTCATGGTTGTTATTCTGGTAGTGCTGTAGATAATAAGGGAGAGCTTACTTTAATTTATACTGGAAATGTAAAAAGAGAAGGAATCAGAAGTTCCTATCAGTGTCTAGCTACTACTGATGATGAGATAGACTTTACTAAAAGTAAAGATAATCCTGTTATTCAGGGCCAACCTGAAGGTTATACTGCTCATTTTAGAGATCCAAAAGTGTGGTGTAAAGATGATTCGTGGTATATGGTAATTGGAACTCAGACTGTTGAAGAAGAGGGGCGAGTCTTATTATATAAATCTTCTGATTTAAAAGAGTGGCAGTTAGTAGGTGAAGTAGCTGGTAGTAACCTACATGGTCTAGAGGACTTTGGTTATATGTGGGAGTGTCCAGATTTATTTGAATTAGGAGATAAAGAAGTATTAATCGTTCTTCCTCAGGGATTAGAGGCGGAAGGAGATTTATACAATAATATCTATCAAGCAGGCTATTTTGTAGGAGATTTAGATTATGAAACAGGAGAGTTTGCCCATGGTGAATTTACTGAATTAGATAGAGGATTTGATTTTTATGCTGCTCAAACAACACTAGATGAGCAAGGGAGAAGGATTTTAGTGGCTTGGATGGGGCTACCAGAACAGGATGAGAATTATATTGAACGGAAAAATGGTTGGATTCACGCTTTAACAATTCCGCGTGTTTTAGAATTAGGAGAAGATAACAAATTAGTCCAGCAACCAGTCGAAGAAATGAAACAGTTAAGACATAATTATGTAGCAGAGAGTGACTTAGAACTCAATGATCAAGAACTAGAACTTGCTGGAGTTTCAGGTGATGTGATTGAATTAAAGGCTAAGTTTGAACTAGAGGATGCTACTGAATGTGGAGTTAAGATTAGATGTGGGGAAAATGGTAAGCAAGAAACTGTAATTAAGTATAATAAAGAAAGTGAAAAATTAGTCTTTAACCGGTCCAACTCTGGTCAAGGGGCAGGCGGAGTCCGACGTTGTAGCTTAAAGAGTCCAGATACAATTAAATTACATTTATTTATTGATCGTTCTTCTGTAGAATTATTTGTTAATGGCGGAAGAGAGGTATTTAGCAGTAGAATCTATCCTAGTCCCGATAGTACAGGAGTTAAATTCTTTGCCCAGCAAGGAAGGGCTACTCTGAAACAAGTTGATAAGTGGGATCTGGATTAAAAGAAGGGCGGAGGTAATCCGCCCTTTAAATAATTATTCTACTACTTTTTGGTCACCAGGTACCCAGCTATTAACTAACTCGGGATGATTAGTAACAAACTTTTTAGCTGCTTTTTCTGGCTTCATATTTTCTTGACTAATATTTAACATGAGACTTCCTAGTTGTTCAGTACTGAGTTTATAATTGGATAGTACTTTAGCTACCTGAGGTAAGTCTTCTTTAATATTTTGGCGACCAAGACTTTTAATCATTTCTCCTTCGCCCATTGTTTTTTGCGGATCTTCTAAGAATTTAAGATCCCATTTGGACCATTTCCAGTGAGGCTTCCAACCAGTAACTACAATAGGTTCTTTTTCTCTGATTGCTTTGCCTAAAGTCGTAGCCATTGCTGGCCCACTACTTCCAACTAACTTCCAGTCATCAATTTCATAACTAGGCATAGTTTTCTTATTGACTATCTGCATTTCAGTAGCTCCCGGATCAATTCCTACTATTTTACTATCAAACTTATTAGCATTTTCTTTTAGTTCTGCTATACTATCAACATCAACATACTCAGGAACTACTAGCCCAATTTTAGCTGAATCATAGTTGGCCCCTAGATCAGTTAATTGATCACCATATTTATCCCAGTATTCTTTATCAGTGTTAGGAAGCCAAGCACAAACAAAGGCATCTAAGTCTCCCTTAGCTGCTCCTTGGTACATAGCTGCAAATTGAAGAATAGGCGTTTTGACTTTATAGCCCATTCTTTGTAATACTTCTTTAACTACATAAGTAGATGCTTCTGCTGAGGCCCACTGCACATAACCAATTTCTACCTCTTTTTCTTTAACTTGTTCTTGTTGCTTACTTTCTTCCTGATCTTGTGGTTCATTTTGCTGACTAGCCTGTTGTTGGCTAGTACAACCAGTGATAATAGTAAAGACTAGTACCACAATTGCCATTAAACTAAGAACTTTTGTAAGTCGTTTGTTATTCATTTTTTCCCTCCTTAGAGAATTAATACAAAATATATTTATGTAACCTTCACCATAGGATTATAAGATAGAATTTGCTTTTTATCAAGAGCTTATTTGGTTTTTTTGTAATTTTTTAACTCTAATTTTTATTATTATTTGTTAATTATACTTGATTTTATTATTTTAGTGCTGTATAATAAAACCAACAATTCCGGTAGGTATAATAAAGATTGGAGGAGAAAAAATGAAAAAAATAGGTTTTATACTAACTATTTTAATATTAGTAGGTGGTTTGGTAGTAGGTTGTACTACTAGTCAGCAGACTGCTGAGGAGGAAAAAGTACTCCAAGTAGGCTTAGAAGGTACTTATCCACCATTTAACTTTGAGAATGATGCCGGAGAATTAGCCGGATATGATGTAGAAGTAGCTCAAGAAATTGCCCAAAGAATTGGTTACCAAGTTGAGTTTGTTCCTACTAAGTGGTCAGGAATGTTTGGGGCACTAGAAGCTAGGAAGTTTGATCTGATTGTTAATCAGGTTGCTATTACTCCTGAACGGAAAGAAAAGTATGCTTTTACTGAACCTTATGTTTATTCAGGGGCGCAATTGATTGTTAGAGAAGGACAGGATGATATTAATTCTTTAGAGGATTTAAAAGGTAAAAAAGTAGGAGTTGGAGCGGGTAGTAATTATAGACAAATCGTTAATGACTTTGATAAACATAATGAAATAGAAGTTAAGACTTACGAAGTATTATTGGATACCTTAAATGATGTAGCAATAGGTAGAATTGATGCAGCTTTAAATGATAAATTAGTAGCAGGAATTAATATTCAAAAGACTGATTTGGATCTTAAGTTAGCTGGAGAACCAGTTAAGGAAGTAGTTAATGGGATTGTATTACGCAAAGATAATGACCAACTGCTGAACAAAATCAACGGAGCATTACAAGAAATGAAGCAGGATGGTACGCTAAAAGAAATTTCTAAAAAATGGTTTGGGGTTGATGTTAGCAAGTAATTGAGGGGATAAAGATGATAAATACTGCAGCAATAATTGATAAATTACCATTGATTTTACCTTTAGGATTAGTTACACTCCAGATTGCACTGATAGCAATGGGAATTGGATTAGTATTAGGATTAGTTACTGCTTTGCTGAGGTTATATAATATTCCAGTATTAGATAAAGTATCTGAATTATATGTCTTTGTTATTCGGGGGACTCCTTTATTAGTCCAGATCTATATTGTTTATTTTGGGTTACCCCGAATTGGAGTTGAGTTTAATGCTTTTGATTCTGCTTATTTAGCTTTAGGAGTTAATGTAGGAGCTTATCTATCAGAGGTATTTCGCGGGGCTATTAAATCAATTGACAAGGGCCAACTGGAGGCAGCTTTATCAGTTGGGATGACCTATTGGCAGGCCATGCGGCGGATTATTCTCCCGCAAGCTGCTGTAGTGGCTTTACCAACTACAGGTAATACCTTTATTAATTTAATCAAGAATACTTCTTTAGTCTTTGTGATTAGTATTGAAGAAATCATGGCTAAGACAAAAAAGCTAGCAGCTTTACATGGTAATTATTTAGAGATGTATATTACAGCTGCCCTAGTTTATCTGATTTTATTCTTTGTTATCTACCAGAGTCAAAAGTTACTAGAAAACTATCTAGAACGAGCTTATAGGTAAGGTTGGTTGATAATATGTTAAAAATAAAAAACTTGCATAAGTCATTTGATCAATTAGAAGTGTTAAAAGGTATTAATTTAGAGATTGAGGAAGGAGAAGTAGTCGTCTTAATTGGGGCTAGTGGTTCGGGAAAATCAACATTATTGAGGTGTATCAATTATCTTGAAATTCCTAATCAAGGGCAACTTACTTTAGGAGACTTAGAAGTTGATCTCAGTAAAAGAGATAAAACTAAAATTCATCAATTGCGCCAGAGAACAGGTATGGTCTTCCAAAGTTATAATTTATTTAAGAATAAGACAGCTTTAGAGAATGTGACTGAAGCTTTAGTAGTAGTCCAGAATTTATCTTCTCAGGAAGCTAGAACAGTTGGTCAGAATTTATTAACTAAAGTGGGATTAAAAGAGAAAGAAGATGTTTACCCCGCCTCTTTATCCGGCGGCCAACAACAAAGAGTCGGGATTGCTAGAGCTTTAGCAACTGATCCTGACTTAATGTTATTTGATGAACCAACTTCTGCTTTAGATCCTGAGTTGATTGGGAATGTGCTAGCAGTGATTAAGGAGTTGGCCCAAGAAGGTATGACTATGTTAGTAGTCACTCATGAGATGGATTTTGCTCGTGAGGTAGCAGATAAGATTGTTTTTATGGATCAAGGAGTAGTTATAGAAGCTAGCAGTCCAGAGAAGATGCTTTCTCAACCTGAAGTAGACCGAACCCAAGAGTTTTTAGCGCGAGTAATTAGATAAAGTTAGATGGCTGGTAGGCTAATAGCTTGCCAGTCTTTTTATATTAATTAGGTTGTTGAGCAAATAACTAATAGCAAAGACTTCTTTGTTAAAAATATTTACAATCAATTTTTATTATGATAATATGAATTTAAATTCATAAAATTTAAAAGGAGGAGATTATGCCGAAAATAATTGAAAATGTGGAGGAAAAAATATTTTATACTGTAATAGAGTTGGTAAAGCAAAATGGTTTAAAAAATACTAGTATGAAGATGATTGCTGAAAACACAGACATAGCAGTGGGAACACTTTATAATTATTTTTCCAATAAAGAAGAACTTATTTCTTATGTTATTAGTAAAAGTTGGAAAAATACTTTTAGAAAATTGGATCAAATATTAGAAGAAGACTCTGCTAATAATAAAAAGGTTGAAAAATTTGTTATCACTCTTTATGAAGAAATTTCTAAAAGAAAAGCGATAGGAAATAAATTAATAAAAAACAATATTATTGCTGAGGAAAGATTTGAAAAAATAAAATCTAAATTGCAGATGAAATTTATGACTTTATTTGATATTTTGGATTTAGGAAAGAATCAATTTTTTTCTTATAGGCTAGTTGATACTATTATAGTGACTATTATTAATTTATCAAGTGCTTATAATGATTATCATGATGAAAATGTGACATTTCTTAAAAAATTATTATCAAATTTATTGTACTAATTTTTAATTATTTGCTTTTAAATGAATTTAAATTCATAAAAAGAAGGGAGTATAGCAATGGAAATTGAAATCTTAATAATTCTTTTAGCAGGTTGGGGAGCTGGAATAGTTACAGGACTTGTAGGAGCTTCGGCAGTAGTAATTGTTGCTCCAGTATTAATTACATTTTTGGGGTATACTCCATATGTAGCAATTGGAATAAGTTTAGCAACAGATGTCGTTGCTTCGTCTATTTCAGCCTATACTTTTCAAAAGCATGGTAATTTAAAATTAAAAGAAGGATTTTATTTAGCAATGGCTTCTGTAACTGCTGCTATGATTGGAAGTTGGCTATCTAATTATATGTCTCCTTCTATTTTAGGAGGGAGTACTGGTTTTGTGATATTATTTATGGGAATATCTTTTTTACGGAAACCATTAGATGAACGATTAAAAGATTTTCAAGACAAGTTTGATTTATCATTTTGGAAGAAAAGAAAGACTTTTTCAGCTGTAATTTTTGGAGGAGTAATAGGGTTAATGACTGGTTTTTTTGGGGCAGGTGGTGGAATGATGATTCTTATGGTTTTAACTTTTATTTATGGTTTTTCTATTCATGTTGCTGTGGGAACTTCAGTTTTAATTATGACTTTTAATGCTTTATTAGGCTCTATAAGTCATTTTATTGTTAATCAGCATATTCCATATTTTGAGGTTTTAGTTAGTGGTTTTGGAGGTTTAATTGGTGCTGTTATGGCTGCTGTTTATGCTAACACAATATCTGAAAAAAATTTATCTAAAATAGTAGGAGGGATATTTGTTATTCTGGGGATTATTTCTGTTATTAATTAGTTTTGCTTTTTATGTAATATATAAGTATTTGAAACTGAAATAATAGTTAGTAGAATGTGTGTGTTACTTATTTCAGTAATTGTTTTATGATTAACTTTAAATCTGCTATATTAGTTTTAGTTGTTTAGAAGCAAGTAGGTTTAGGAAGTACTCTATATGAGATTGTCCCTGGTTTCATCTGTAATGTGGTCATAATTTCGGGAGTTAATGTTTTTGTGGAACAAGAAGATCAGCAGATGATAGATGAATTTGAGGAAGTAGAGAGTAGAGTATAATATTGGGAGTAAATCGCCTTTTAAGAGGCGATTTTTTAATTTTAAGTATATTTTCTTAATGGGTTAGAGAAGTTGATAATTATAAACTACTATTGCATTTTTATTCAATAACATTTATAATAATACAAACAAAAGATAAGACCAGACAAAGAAGGTGGGGAAAATGAAAAATAATTATTTAGCTACAGATTATATAGATCAAGAACAGACCATTATTGGAGAAATTGGAGAATTAGCAGAAGAATATGATGATATTATTAATTTGAGTCTTGGTGATCCAGATTATCCAACTAACAACCAAGTTATAGAATCAGCTTTTGCGGATGCTCAAGCTGGACATACACGGTATACTGCTCCTTTAGGAGATTCTGAACTAAGAGAAGAGATTATTAATTACAATCAACAAGAATTTGGATTGGAAATTGATTTGTCTCAGGTAATGGTTACAGTAGGAGCCTGTCATGGAATGTTTTTAGCTCTAGAGTCGATTTTAGATGAGGGAGATGAAGTGATTATTCCTGCTCCTTACTTTACTCCTTACTTACAACAAATTAAATTGGCTGGGGGAACACCTATAATTTTAGAAACAACTGAAGAAGATGGTTTCGAAATTAATATTAACAAATTAAAGTCAGTGGTTACTAAGCAGACAAAAGCTATTATAGTTAATACGCCTAATAATCCAACAGGAGCTTGTTGGAGTCAAGAGACATTAGAAGATTTAGCTGATGTGGCTCAGAAAAAAGATTTAATTGTGTTAGCAGATGAAGTTTATGGATCTTTAACATTTCAAGGTTCTTTTAATCCTTTAGCTACTATTGCAGGAATGCAGGAGCGGACCATAACAATAGCTAGTTTTTCTAAGGATTATGCTATGACTGGTTGGAGAGTAGGTTATGTATTAGCTCCAGCGCCTATAATAAATTGTATGCAGAGTATAAATGAAGGAATTTGTTATTCAGCTCCTACTATTTCGCAAAGAGCTGCTATTTATGCTTTAAGAAAGAGAGATCAAATTCAACCACCTATGATTGATGAGTATAAAGAGCGAGTAACATATGCGTACCAAAGAATTAAGCAGATTCCTAATCTGTCAGTTTTAGCTCCGGAAGGGACTTTTTATTTATTTATTAATATTCAAGAGACTGGATTGACTTCAGTTGAAGTTAGTAAACGGATGTTAGAAGAAGCTAAAGTATTAGCTATTCCGGGAGTTGCTTTTGGAGATTGTGGGGCAGGATATATTCGGATTGCTTGTACAGTAGGGCAGGAACAATTAAAGTTGGCTTTTGATCGGTTAAAAAATATGAATATTTTTAATAAGAAAGGAAGATTATAGTGGATCAATTAACAGTTGGATTTTCTACTTATACTATGGGGGATAATGTCATACAAAAGTTAGGTGATTTATGTCAACAGTATGGTAAGCGAGTTTTAGTTATTGGCGGTAAAACTGCATTAGCAAAAACAAAAGAAAAAATCAACGCTACTATAGAAGATAGTAAGTCAGAGATTATTGATTTTATGTGGTATGGAGGAGAGTGTACTTATCAAAATATTAAGTTAGGTAGTAGTAAGGTTAAGAGGACTCAAACTGATATAATTATAGGTGTTGGGGGCGGAAAAGCTTTAGATACAGCAAAAGGAGTAGCAGAAGAATCAGGCTTACCTATAATTACAGTTCCTACAATTGCAGCTACTTGTGCAGCAACTACGCCAATTTCAATTGTTTATAATACCAGTGGCGATTTTGATTCTTTCTTTCATTTAACTAACCCACCTGTACATATTGTAATTGATAGCCAGATAATAGCTAATGCACCTACTAATTATTTACGAGCTGGTATAGGTGATACAGTAGCTAAGCGTTATGAAGTAGAGATTAAATCTAGAGGCGATCAATTAGCTTATAGTTCTGCTTTAGGAAAGAGAATGAGTAGTATGTGTCTTGAGCCTATAATCAAGTATGGTGTTGAAGCTGTTGAAGACTGTAGGAAGAATCATAATTCTTTTGCGTTAGAGCAGGTTATTTTAAATAATATTATTACTACTGGATTAGTTTCTATATTAGTTAAAGAAAAATATAATGGAGCTTGTGCGCATGCATTATGTTATGGATTAACTTTAGTAGAAGAGGTAGAAGAAAATTATTTGCATGGAGAAATTGTAGCCTATGGAGTTTTAGTCCAGTTAATTATGGATCAGCAGAATGAAGAATTTCAGCGAGTTTATTCCTTATTTGCAGAATTAGGACTCCCTATTTCTGTAGCTGATTTAAAAATTAAGGTTGATAAAGATTATTTAGCAGCTGTATTAAAAGCAGCAGTAGCTAGTGAGGATCTAGTTGATATGCCTTATCAGGTTACTAAGGATATGTTTTATAAGGCAATAAAAAGATTAGAAAATGTTAAAAAGGAGGAGACATAATGGATAATAGTTTAGAAACTGAACTAGATTATGGTTTGGCCCACGAGACTGATCAACAGGTGGAGATAAATAAGTATAAGGTACTAAAGTTTTTACTGCCTTCCTTAATTGGTGTTTTTATGTTTTTATGTCCTGTTCCTTATGATGGAGCAATTAGTGCTCCGGTAGGTGTTATCTCAGAATGGCTAGCGGCAAGTGGAGAAGCTTATTTACCATTAGTAGTAACTACAGTAATTATTTTATCAGCTGTAGTTTCAACAGTAACAACTATTTTCAAACCTAAGCTGATAACTGATAATCAATTATTAAGTAAATTATTTTCAACTAGTAATTTTTATTTAGCTTTTAGAATTATAGGATCTATATTTGCAGTTTTAGTTTTAAATGAATTGGGAACAGAAATTATTTATTCTACTGATACTGGTGGGACTATGATGTCCTTGATCTCGAAATTAATTGCTTGGTTCTTTGCAGCTTCTTTTTTAATGCCGTTATTAATAGAATTTGGAGCTATGGATTATACAGGTACAGTAGTTAGAGGAGTTGTTAAGCCTTTATTTACCTTACCAGGTCGGGCTGCTATAGATTTAGTAACTTCTTGGGTTGGTAATTGTAATGTAGGAGTTGTCTTGACTAGAAAACAGTATGATGCAGGGTTTTATACTGGTAGAGAAGCTGCTACAATAGGAACTTGTTTTTCGGCTGTCTCTTTACCATTTTGTTTAGTTGTAGCAGCTTTATTGGAAGTAGATAATTTATTTATTCCTTTTTATGCTACAGTAGTAATCACCGGTATTCTTAGTGTAGTGATTATGTCTCGGATTCCACCATTAAGTAAATTTCCTAGTACTTATCATTCTAAAGTGGGGAAACAGATTGCTGAAGAAGAACCAGCTGGGATGAAAAAGACAGATTGGGCTTTACAAAAAGCTGTGCAACGAGCTCAAGAAGTTGATAGTGTAACTGAAATTCTCTACCAAGGATTAGAGACTTTCCTAAATATAATTTTCAGTCTGGCGCCCTTAGTAATGGCTTGGGGAACGATAGCTTTGATAATAGCAACTTATACTCCTGTATTTGATTGGTTATCTTTACCTTTTGCTTATTATTTACAAGTTTTAGGAGTGCCAGAAGCTTTTGAGGCAGCTCCAGCAACAATAGTAGGTTTTGCAGATATGTTTATTCCAGCAATCTTAGCTGCTAGTATAGAATCAGTTAAAACAAGATTTATTATTGGTGTTCTATCATTAGTCCAGATTATCTATATGACAGAAGTGGGAACCTTATTATTGACTTCAAATATACCTGTTGATTTTAAAGATTTAGCAGTTATATTCTTGGAAAAGACAGTTATAGTGATTCCAATTATTGTGTTATTGGCTAATATTTTTGTTTAATCCTCTTTACCTGTGCCAACTAGGCACAGGTTTTTTGTTATTTGGTAGGATATTAGGTAAACTAGTAGATAAGGAGGGAAATTATGCTTAAGATAGGTCATCGAGGAGCTGGGGCGTTGGCCCCGGAGAATACACTAGTTTCTTTTAGGCAGGCAATAAAGACAGGTGTTGATCTGATAGAGTTAGATATTCAACTGACAAAAGATAATCAGTTAGTAGTTTTTCATGATGCTAATTTAGAGCGGATTACAGGTGCTGATTTACGAATTAAAGATTTAACTTTAGCTCAGTTAAAACAATATGATATCGGTAGTTGGTTTGCTGAAAGATTTCGAGGAGAGAGAATACCTACTTTACAAGAAGTAATTCAGTTAGTAAAGGGAAAAGTCCAATTAAATATCGAGCTGAAACCAGGGGTAGACTATCCTCAGTTAGTGATTAAAAAGTTACTAAGGTTACTAATTAGAGAGGACTTTAAATCGGAAGTTCTGATTTCTTCTTTTAATCATCGGCTACTACAGAAAGTTAAAGAATTTGATGCTACTTTACAGACGGCTATTTTAGTTGCCTCTCTACCAGTTAAGCCAGTTAAAATGATTAAGTGGGCTAGGGCGGATGGGATCCACTCTCATTATTTAGCTGTAACCAAAGAATTAGTAACAGAGGTACAGAGGAAAGGTTATTTTATTAATACTTGGACAGTTAATAAGAGACAAGTAATTAAAGATTTACAACACAAAGAAGTAGACGGCATTATAACTGATGACCCTAGGTTATTTAAATAAAAATATTAGTTTTAACAGAATATTAACACTAACTTAATCAAGTTGTAAAAAAGGGATGTTATACTTGGAAGTGCAAAGTAAGAGAGATAAGAAATCTAAGCTACATAAAAAAAGGAGGCAGATTAAATGTTTAATAAGAAAACTTTAGCTTTATCTTTAGTGTTGATTTTGACAGCTGGTGTAGTAGTTAATTTAACAGGACAGGCTGGAGCTTGGTGGATCTTTGGTGATGATCAGGAAGAAGAGGCGCAACAGGAAAAGGCTTATGTCCAGGTTAAAGGTTCTGATACAATTGTTAACTTAGCTCAGACATTAGCTGAACAATATATGGAGGATAATCCGAACCATTCTTTATCGGTAACTGGAGGCGGATCGGGAACAGGAATTGCTGCTTTAATCAATGATAAAGTGGATATTGCTGATGCATCTCGAGCTATGAAGCAAAGTGAGATCGAACAGGCAGAGAATAATGGAGTAGATGTTAATAGGTATGTAATTGCTATGGATGGTTTATCAGTAATTGTGAATGAGAATAGTCCAGTAACTGACTTAACAGTTGATCAGATTGGAGCAATTTATAGAGGAGAAATTACTAACTGGAAAGAAGTTGGGGGACCTGATAAGGAGATCACGCTTTATGGCCGACAGAGTAACTCCGGAACTTTTGTTTACTTCCGAGATAATGTATTAGAGGCTGATTATTCTGCAAATATGAATCGAATGAATGGTAACGCTCAGATTGTGGAAGCTGTTAAAGCTGATGAGTCTGCAATTGGTTATGTGGGAATTGGTTATGTAGTAGACGATGGTGATGTAACAGAGGGGCTTGATATTGTAAATGTAGCTAAAGATTCTTCTTCTGACTATGCTACTCCTTTAAAGCCGGAAAATGTTAAGACTGGAAAGTATCCATTAGCTCGACCACTAAACCAATATACTAATGGTCAACCAAGTGGAGCAGTACTAGAATTTCTTAAATATGAATTAAGTGAGGAAGGACAAGAGACTGCTGTTGAAGAAGGTTTCTATCCTGTAAGTCCTAAGTACCAAAAAATCAATGCTGAGAATGGAATAGATATGTAGTAAATTCAATCTTAATTACTACCCAGCTTATCTAGATAAGCTGGGTTTATATTTGTTAAGCTGATAAAATGTAACAGATTGGAGGGAAGATTTAAATAATATTTTCCAGGAATTTAATACTTGGTCTGTAAATTAATCAATAAAGAATAAAAATTAGGATATATTATTAAATGAGCTATTAAAGATTTATGAAAATGTTAATAGAATATTAACATAATTTTAACGAAATTGTAACAATCTTAGATCTGCTATTTGTTATACTTAAAGACGGTCAATAAAAATCAAACAGGGGGCCAAAAAATGTTGAACAAAAAATTATCTAGTATATTTATTCTAGTTTTAGTAGTTACTTTATTAGCTGGATGTGGAGGCAATAATAATTCTGGTAATCAGTCATCTTATATTCAAATTAAAGGATCAGATACTATTGTTAACTTAGCGCAAAGTTGGTCAGAAGAATATATGGCAGACCAAGAGGAAACAAGTATTTCAGTAACTGGTGGCGGATCTGGGACAGGAATTGCTGCCTTAATTAATGATAAAGTTGATATTGCTAATTCATCTCGCCAGATGAAACCTAAAGAAAAAGAACAGGCTCAGAATAATGGAGTCAATCCAGTAGAGTTTGTAGTGGCAATGGATGGTTTATCAGTAATTGTTAATCAGAATAGTCCAGTTGCCGATTTAACTGTTGAGCAAATTGGAGAAATTTTTAGAGGAGATATTACTAACTGGCAGGAAATTGGTGGGCCAGATCAAGAGATCACTTTGTATGGTCGCCAAAGTAATTCCGGAACTTTTGTTTATTTTAGAGATAATGTATTAGAAGCTGATTATTCTGCAAATATGAATCGGATGAATGGTAACGCGCAGATTGTTGAAGCAGTTAAAGAGGATAATTCAGCAATTGGTTATGTAGGTATTGGTTATGTTTTAGAGGATGATGAGCCAGTAGAGGGAGTTGAGATCTTAAATGTAGCTCAAGATGAAGGTGCTGAACCTGCTACTCCATTAGATCCTGCTAATATCAAGTCTGGTGTTTACCCTTTAGCTCGTCCTTTATATCAGTATACTGATGGACAACCTACAGATCAAGTATCGGATTTTATAGAGTATGAATTAAGTAAGATAGGTCAAGAAATAGCTGTGGAAAAAGGATTCTATCCTGTTACAGAGGAATATAGCCAAGAAAATGAAAAACAATTAAGCCAATAAATTTGTTATGAGGAGGAGGAAAAGTGAAACAGAAGAGTAAGTTCTCCCAGATAAAAGAAAAATTAATTGAAAATTTCTTTTTTGTAAATGGTATTTTGATTATCTTAGTTCTGTTAGGGATTTTTTATCTGCTACTTAGTGAAAGTATACCTGCTTTTGAGGAGATTAGTTTGTTTAATTTCTTATTTACTGCTCGCTGGAATCCTACTTCACTGCAACAAGCAGGTTACGGAATATTATCTATGGTAGTTAGTACCTTATTGGTTACTTTTGGTTCGATGGTATTTGCTGTTCCGCTCGGGATTACTTGTGCTGCTTATTTAGCTGAAGTAGCTCCTCCTAAAGTAAGGGAGATATTAAAACCAGTCATTGAGATTTTAGCGGGGATTCCCTCGGTGGTGATTGGTTTCCTAGGGATTGTTTCTATTGGCCCTATGATAGCTAACGTTTTTAACCTTTCTAATGGCTTAAATATGATCAATGGATCTGTTTTATTAGGAATTATGGCTTTGCCAACTATTATAAGTATTTCAGAGGATGCTATTACTGCAGTACCTGAGGATTATAAACATGCTTCTTTGGCTTTAGGAGCTAATAGATGGCAAACATTAGTCAAGGTAACTTTGCCAGCAGGTTTATCAGGCATTGTAGCTGGGATAATGTTAGGTATGGGCCGGGCAATTGGAGAGACAATGGCGGTTTTAATGGCTACTGGGAATGCTCCTGCTATGCCTGATAGTATCTTTTCTTCAGTCAGAACTATGACAGCTACTATTGCAGTGGAATTAGGTGAAGTTCCTTACAATACTACTCACTATTATGCTTTATTTGCTATTGGTTTAGTATTATTTATTATGACCTTTATTGTCAATTTAATCTCCGATATCTTTTTGCACAAGTATGAGGAGGTGAAGTAATGCTTTCTAAAAGTAAACAACAAAAAATAGGTTTTTGGTTACTTAGAATTTCGGCTATAGTTGTAGTTGGTATTTTAGGTTTTATTTTATATGATATTATTAGTAAGGGAATTGGAGTTATTAATTGGTCGTTTTTAACTGATCCTCCTAAACAAGGAATGACTGAAGGAGGGATCTATCCCGCTATAGTTGGTACTTTTTTAGTGACACTGATTACTGGAATTGTAGCTGTTCCTTTTGGGATGTTTACTGCTATTTATCTAAGTGAATATGCTAACCAAGGAAAATTAACAAGATTGATTAAGTTAGCTATTAGAAATTTAGCCGGTGTTCCTTCAGTTGTATTTGGTTTATTTGGGCTAGCATTATTTGTCCAAGTTTTAGGTTTGGGGACTTCCATCTTATCCTCGGGGTTGACCTTAGGGTTAATGACGTTACCTGTTACTATTACAGCTAGTGAGGAAGCTTTGCAATCAGTTCCGGATAGTTACCGCGATGGGGCATTAGCCTTAGGAGTTAGTAAGTGGCATGCTATTAGAACTAATGTTTTACCATATTCTATTCCAGGGATGTTGACAGGAGCTATTTTAGGTTTGGCTAGAGCTGCTGGGGAGACTGCTCCTATTTTATTTACTGGAGTTGCCTTTTTCTTACCTTTTTTACCTGAATCATTATCCAGTCAATTTATGGCTTTACCGTATCACTTATATATATTAGCTACCCAACATCATGATATAGCTAAGGTAAAACCTATAGCTTATGGAACAGCTTTAGTATTGATTACTCTAGTATTAATTATGAATTTAGTTGCTATCTTATTAAGATATAAATTGCGAAATAGGAAAGAATAGGGAGGAAAAGTTATGAGTAATACAATTGAAATTAATAACTTGGATTTTTATTATGGAGATTTTCAAGCTTTAGAAGATATATCTTTTGCTATTCCCGAAAATAAAGTGACAGCTTTAATTGGTCCCTCTGGTTGTGGAAAATCAACTTTTTTAAGAACAATTAACCGGATGAATGATTTAATTGATGGTACTTGTGTAGATGGTGAAGTTTTATTTAATGGGCAGGATATCTACGAAGAAGATGTTGATGTAGTACAATTAAGAAAGCAAATAGGAATGGTATTTCAAGAACCAAATCCTTTTCCAAAGTCTGTTTATGATAATGTAGCTTACGGGCCAAGAGCGCATGGTACTAAAGACCAAGAACAATTAGATGAAATTGTAGAAAAAAGTTTACAGGATGCTGCTTTATGGGATGAAGTTCAGGATCGATTGGATAAATCTGCTATTGGTATCTCTGGAGGGCAACAACAAAGATTATGTATTGCTCGGGCGTTAGCTGTAGAACCAGATGTATTATTAATGGATGAACCAACATCTGCTTTGGATCCAGTAGCTACAGCTAAAATTGAGGATTTAATTGATAACTTAAAAAAAGATTATACAATTGTAATTGTAACTCATAGTATGCAACAGGCAGCGCGAATTTCAGATTATACGGCTTTCTTTTATATGGGAGAATTAATTGAACATGATAAAACCGAAAAGATTTTTGAAATGCCGGAAAATCAAAAGACAGAGGATTATATTACTGGTAGATTTGGATAAATCGGTAAATTTTAATATTGGATAATTAATTAGTGGAGGAGGATAGTAAATGAGAAAGAATTTTGAACAGAAATTAAATGATTTAAATCAAGATCTATTAAAGTTAGGGAGTATGGTAGAAGAGCGGATTCATCAATCAATTACTGCTTTAAAGGAACAGGATGTTGAATTGGCCCAGGAAGTAGTTGCTAATGATAATCAAATAGATGATTTTGAGGCGAAGATTGCAGAGCGGTGTATTAAATTAATTGCTCTACAACAGCCAGTAGCTAAGGACCTACGGCGGATTGATATGATTTCTAAGATGGCAACTAATCTGGAAAGAATAGGAGATTTGGCCCAGAATATTGCGCGAATTGTTGATGAATTATCAGAAGAAGAATATATTAAACCTTTAGTTGATTTGCCGAGAATGGGAGAAGTAGTTCAAGAAATGGTCCGTGAGTCTTTAGATGCCTTTGTTAATTCAGATGCTGAACAAGCAGAGAGAGTAGGAACTAGAGATACAGAGGTTAATGAACTAGATGCTCAAATCTTGCGAGAATTATTAACTTATATGATGGAGAATCCAGATGCTATTAAACAAGGAAATAAATTGATGTTTGTCAGTAAGCATCTAGAGCGGATTGGAGACCATGCTAAAAATATTTCTGAAGGAGTAATTTATATTGTTAATGGTGAGCGAGTTCATTATTAGTACTGTTTAATATATATTTTTATTTAAGTCCAGCTTAAGCTGGACTTATTATTTTGGATAACCAGTTAAAGAATTACCATCTGGGGTAGAAGTAGGATTAGACGATAAAGATACATTAGCTTCTTAAATAATAAATAAGTGTAAAGACTCTGGTTAATAACCAGAGTCTTTTTCTTTTTTGTAGCCCGGACTGATAAATTTTAACCTAATATTTACTTGGTAGTAATCTAATTGTAATCTTTATCTGTGATAATAAGGTATAAATTAGAAGTTGAATAAGGAGTGATAGAGATGAGCCAAATTCTGATAGTTGATGATGAGGATAATATTTTGGAGTTACTTAAATTTAATCTCCAACAAGAAGATTACCATCCAGTTTTAGCTACTGATGGTCAGACAGCTCTAGCTAAGCTAAGAGAGGATGACTTTGATTTAGTTGTTTTGGATATTATGTTACCACAATTAGATGGTTATGAACTCTGTCAGAGGTTAAAGAGTAAGGAAGAGTATAGAGAAGTGCCGATTATCTTTGTCAGTGCTAAGGATGAAATAGAGGACATTGTCCAAGGGTTAAATTATGGTGCAGCTGATTACGTAAAAAAACCCTTTAGTATCCGCGAGTTATTAGCTAGAATCAAGGCTGTTTTAACTAGAAAGCAAACTAGTCAAGAAGCTAGTCTCCAGTTAGGTGCTATTAAGTTAACTGATAAACAACACCAGGTTTTATTTAGCAATGAACCAGTAGATTTAACTTATAAGGAATATTATTTATTGAAGGTATTATTAACTAGACAGAATCAAGTTTGTTCTAGACAGGAGTTGTTAATGCAAGTTTGGGGCTCGGAGTCGAAAGCTAGTCTGCGAACTATTGATGTTCACATTAGAAATCTTAGGCAGAAACTTCAAGAATATGAGGTTGAGAATCCCCAAATCAAGACTATTAGAGGACGAGGCTATAGTTTACAGTTGACAGATTAAGTATATCTGATCTATTAAGGGCATAGAAATTAGATAAATTGTTCTTATGGAGGAGATTCCTAGTGCGTCAAAATTTTAGTCAGCAATTAGACGATTTAAGATCTGATCTGGTTAAGCTAGAAAGTATGGTTGAAGAAGCATTTAATTTAGCTATTAAATCTTTGCGTAAGCAAAGGGAAGATTTAGCTAAAGAAGTTATAGAAAATGATCAGCAGATAGATAAGTTGCAGATAAAGATAGAAGAAACTAGCGTTAGATTATGTGCTTTACAACAGCCAGTAGCTAATGATTTACGGACTATTATTGCTATTTCTAAGATTAGTATTGATCTAGAGAGAATAGGCGACTTAGCTCAAAATATTGCTCAGGTGAGTTGGGAATTACTATCGAAAAAAGAAGCTTATGAGCTTCCTGCTATGTTATTGGAGCTGATTGATATGCTAAAAACTAGATTACAGCAGGCAATGATTTCTTTCAGTGACAGGCAGGTGGAGTTGGCCTATGAAGTAGCCCAGAAAGATGAACTAACTGATAATTTAAATTATCAGTTAGTTCAGCAGTTATTACAACAGATGAATCAGCAACCACAATTAATTAAAGCAGGGAATAGTTTGTTATTTATTAATCGTTATTTAGAACGAATTGGGGATCATATTACTAATATCTGTGAACAGATTATATACATGCTAACGGCTAAAAGAATAAACTATTAACTAGTCTAAAATTTGGGCTAAAAGCAGGGATTCTAACTTTAGTAAAGAATATAACTAACTACCACTAATAATTAATTATTAAAGGTAGGGTTAGAATGAAAGATTTTGGACGAGTGAGTGATCCGCAAGAAGAGACTGGAGATAATAACAGAAGTCATAGTAAGTTAGTCTGGGGTATGTTTTTAATAGTTTGTCTGGGACTAGGTGTTTTAGTAGCAGTTAATCTGTTAGGTTATCATTCTTCGCAGATTACAAAGGCTAAATATCAGGTTTTAAGCCAAGAATTTAAGACGCCTGGTCTATTATTACGCCAAGAGGAAGTAATTTTTGCTTCTCAAGCAGGCGAAGTAGACCTTAAAGTCCCAGAAGGAAAGCGAGTAAGTGCTGGTAACCAGATAGTAACTATTCAGAATGAAGGCGATAAAGATGAGCTTTATAATTATCAACCAGGAATTGTAAGCTATAAAGTTGATGGGCTAGAAGCGACATTAAGTCCTAAAAATAGAGCTGATTTAAGTTATCAACAATTCAAGGAGTTAGCCGGAAAAACAACCCAGATTAAACCCCAGGAGAAAGTAAATATTGGCCGTCCTTTATTTAAAATAGTTGATAATTTTAAGATTTATTTAGCAGTTTTATTACCCCAGAAAGAATTAAGTAATTATGAAGTAGATACTGAGGTAGAAGTTAAGTTTACTGATCTTGATTTGCATTCTTTTGCAGCTAAGATTGATCTGATATTAACTGATAAACCACAAAATGTAATGATTATTGAATTAAATAAGTTCAGTCGGCAATTGATAGACCAGCGGCGTACACAAGTGAGAGTAATTAAGAAAGAATATACTGGAATTGTAGTCCCTGAAGCTGCTTTAGTTAAGAATAGTAAAGGTGATTTAGGAGTTTGGGTCCAAGGATATGTCAAGACTTATTTTTCTCAAGTAGATGTTAAAGCTAGAATAGATGGCCAGGCAGTGGTAAAAGGGGTACTTCCTGGAGCAAGGGTAGTACTTAACTAAATAAAAGGGGTTGATAATCTGTGGAAAAAAATTACATTTTAGATACTAATGTGATTTTACATGATCCCCAAGCAATTTTCTCTTTTGAAGATAATCAAGTGTTGATTCCTATGGTTGTTATTGAAGAGGTTGATGAACAAAAGAAAAGACAGGATTCAGTAGGTCGGAATGCCCGTTTATTCTCGCGATATTTAGATGACCTAAGAGAGGAAGGAAATTTATCCCAAGGGGTTAATCTTGAGCAGGGTGGTGTACTGAAGACTTGTTTAGAGCAACAATCTAGGATTGACCTTCCTGCAGAGTTAGATGATGAAAAACCGGATAATATTATTTTAGCTTATGCTTTAAATATTAGTCAAGAGACTGAGCTGCCTGTTGTAGTGGTATCTAAAGATGTTAATCTTAGAATCAAGGCTGATGTAGTAGGGATTACAGCCCAAGATTATGAAACTGATGTAGTAAATATCAAAGAACTTTATTCTGGTTTGTTGGATCTAGAGGTGCCAGCAGATAAGATAGATAAATTTTTTAATCAGCAAGGTTTAGCTGTTTCTGAATTAGAGACAGAAGAATTATTTCCTAACCAATTTGTTAACCTAAAGAATAGAGCAAGTGGATCCCAGTCTGCATTAGGTATTTATGACCAACAACAGGAGTTGATTACTCCTTTTGTTTTCAATACTGATGAAGTGTGGGGGATTAGTCCTCGTAATCGCGAACAAAGATGTGTTTTTGAGTTATTATTAAATGATGATATTAAGTTAGTTAGTCTAGTAGGTAAGGCTGGTACTGGTAAGACATTATTAGCTTTAGCTTCGGGATTACAAAAAGTAGTAGAGGAGAAGGAATACGAAAAGTTGATTGTGGCCCGGCCAATTGTACCTATGGGCCAAGATTTAGGTTATCTACCAGGAACTGAAAGAGAAAAATTACGGCCTTGGATGAAACCAATTTTCGATAATATGGAGTATCTAGTTCGTGGTGATGATCGAGATCCATCTGAAGTTATATCTGAATTAGAGGAGATGAATTTAGTTGAATTAGAAGCTTTAACTTATATTCGGGGGCGTAGTATTCCGAATCAGTTTATGATTGTTGATGAAGCCCAGAATTTAACGCCTCATGAACTAAAGACGATTATCACTCGAGTAGGTGAGGAAACTAAGATTATTTTAACTGGTGATCCTTATCAAATAGATCACCCTTATTTAGATGCCAATAGCAATGGTTTAACTTATGTAGTTGAGAGAATGAAGGAGCAAGAAATAGTAGGCCATGTTACTTTATCCAAAGGAGAAAGATCACAATTAGCAGAAATAGCTGCTAGTTCTTTGTAGGGGTTTGAATTATTAGGCCCTTGCTTTTATAATACAATAGGAGGGGTATATGTGCAGATAACAGATAGATTAGCTAAAATTAAAGAAGAAATCACACAGACAGCTAAACGAGCCAATCGTGACCCAGAAGAAATTAAGTTAGTAGCTGTTTCTAAAAACCATAGTTTAGATCAGATTAAGCAACTAGCTACTGAAGGAATTATTGATTTTGGAGAAAGTAGAGTCCAAGAGCTAAGGGATAAGTATGAGCACAAACCAGAGTTAAACTGGCATATGATAGGGCATCTGCAACGAAATAAGGTCAAATATTTAGCCCGAATGGATAACTGTCAGTTAATTCACTCCTTGGATAGTCTACGATTGGCTAAAAAGATTGAGGATAGAGCCGCTAAGGAAGATAGACAGATGAATGCTTTAGTCCAAGTTAATGTAGCTCGTGATGAAAATAAATATGGTTTTGCTCCGGAAGAGGTCAGAGAGTTTTTAGAGCAGATAGCTTCTTTAGCCCACTTACAGATTAAAGGGTTGATGACTTTAGTTCCTTATTTAGAAGATCCAGAAGCAGCTAGGCCTTATTTTTCCCAGTTAAGAGAGCTAGCAACTGAATTACAAGAAGAGAAAATTCCAGGAGTTAAAATGGAAGAGTTATCAATGGGGATGACTAATGATTTTACAGTGGCAATTGAAGAAGGAGCTACCATTGTTAGAATCGGAAGAGGAATCTTCGGGGCTCGGGAGTATGAATAGTGGATTTAATAGATAAAGTATTAGCTAGTGTAGGTGATGTATTTGGTATAGCTGATTTACAGGTTGCTAGTCCTGATCAAAAAGAAATTACGACAGATGAGAAAGAAGCTCTAGGTCAGAAGACAAGCTTTGATCAGGAAAATGTAGCAATTATAGAACCGGATTCCTTTGCTGAAGTCCAACAGATAGTTGACCATTTAACATCTGGCAGTCCAGTAATAGTTAAGTTAACTCAGGTTACTGGAGGAGAAGCAGTTAAGATTGTGGAATTTGTTAGTGGAGCAGTTTATGCTTTAGATGGTTATTCGGAGAAGATAGAGGAGAATGTTTTTTTGTTTACTCCAGCAACTATTGAAATAAATTATTAAATTTGAAGTTAATAAATAATGAGGTGGTAGTGTGCAAGGTAAACTAGGGTTTATTGGTGCTGGTTCAATGGCAGAAGCTTTGCTCAGTGGAGTTTTGGAAGCGGAGTTATTCGCCCCAGCAGAAATTTTGCTCAGTGATATTGATAATCAGCGGTTAAAAGAACTTAAAGATAACTATCAAGTCCAAGTGGCAGAGGATAATCACGAGTTAGTAACTAAAGTGGATTATATTGTGCTGGCAGTTAAACCTAAAGTAGTTTCTAAAGTATTAACTACAGTAGGAACTGAAATTACTACTAGTCAGAAAGTATTCTCTATTGCAGCAGGGATAACTACTAACCAACTGGAGAAAAATTTAGCTTCAGAAGTGCCAGTGGTGAGATTAATGCCTAATACTCCAGCTTTAATTGGCGAGGGGGCTATAGCTTATACTTTAGGCCAGGCTGCTCAGGAAGAGGATAAACAGTTGGTAACTGATATATTTAGTTCTGTAGGACTAGTAGTAGAGGTTACAGAGGATTCAATGGATGCAGTAACTGGTTTAAGTGGTAGTGGGCCAGCTTATATTTATCTGATTTTAGAAGCTTTGTCTGATGCAGGAGTTAAGATGGGTCTAGAGAGAGAAAAGGCCAACCAGTTGGCCCAGCAGACTCTATTAGGGGCCGGAAAAATGGTCCAACAATTAGAACAACATCCAGCCCAACTAAAGGATGCAGTCACTTCCCCAGGTGGAACCACTATTAGTGGGTTACAAAAACTGGAAGAAACAGGTTTGAGATCCAGTTTATATCAAGCAGTAGAAGAGGCAGCAAATAAGTCACAAGAATTAAGGGAGAGTGATTAAATGTTATTATCTTTATTAATTCGGGTAATTAGATTTGCTTTCAGTTTATTTGATTTCCTGTTACTAGCTAGAGTAATTTCTTCTTGGGTACAACCACCAACTGACCGGCGCTTTATGCGACAGTTCTTACGTTTTGTCTATCAGACTACTGAGCCAGTTTTAGCTCCAATTAGACAGATGATTCCTATCCCTGGAATAGATTTGTCACCGATTATTGCTTTTATAGCTATAGATATTATTGAGGGTGGTTTGATGGATTTGTTAAGAGTGTTGGTTTATTAGATGATGTTTGATAAACAGAAATTATTGGCCTCGTTAGCTGATGAAGAAGCAACTAGAGTTGATAAAATATTAGATAAAGCAGAGCAAGCCCTGCGCAAACATAAACCTTTTTTCACTGATTTTTTAAATCCACGTCAGTTATATGTAGCTAAACCAGTATTAAAGCAAGTTAGAGATATAAAGTTTTTGGAGTATGGTGGTTATAAAGAGGCGGAAAGAAAGCGGTTAGCTGTAACTCCTGATTATTATATTCCGGATATGATTGATTCTCCATTAACTGTGTTAGATATTACTGGCCAGTTTAAGTTTCAGCAAGTCAATCATGGAGATTTTTTAGGAGCTATTTTAGGAACTGGTATTCAACGAAAAAAAGTAGGAGATCTAGTGCTTTATAAAGATGGCTGTCAAGCAATAGTGGCTAAAGAGATGAAAGATTATTTAATGTTGAATTTAGAACAAGTACATCAGATTGGAGTTACGGTAGAGGAAATTTCTACTGCAGATTTAAGCATAGAACCTGCTAGAACCAAAGAAATTCGAGATACTGTAGCTTCTTTAAGGTTAGATTCCGTAGCTAGTTCGGGGTTTTCTACTTCTCGGACTAAGATGAGTAAATATATCGAACAGGGTAGAGTTAAAGTGAATTGGAAAGTGGTTGAGGATACTTCTTATATGGTAGATGAGGATGATATTCTTTCTATGCGAGGTAGAGGTAGAGTAGAAATTGATGAGTTATTAGGTGAATCTAGACGAGGTAGAATTAAATTAAGGCTAAAGCGATATTTGTAAAGGAGGTATTAGAATGACGTTAACTCCAGAAGATATTTATAACAAAGAATTTAGTAAAAGTTTTTCGTTGTGGTCCTATGATGACCAGGAAATAGTTGATTTTTTAGATCTGGTAGGGACTTATTATGAGGAAATAATAGAGGAGAATAAACAATTAGAAGCAGAAGTTGAGAGATTAGAAGCAAAATTAGAGGATTGTAAGCAACAACAAATGGAGTTTCAAGCCTCTCTCCAGGAAACATTAGATACAGCTAAAGAAACAGCTAGCAGTAAAGAGCAGGAGGCAGAAAGAAAAGCAGATTTAATTATTCAGGAAGCAAAAGGAAAGGCAGATCAAATTATAGCTGAAGCCCAAGATAAAGCTCGGGAGGAGTATCGTAGATACCAGGAATTAGTAGAGTCTAAAAGAAGATTTAAAGTCCAGTTTAAATCACAATTAAAGTCCTATTTAGAGTTGTTAGAAGATAAGGAAACTAATATTGAGTTACTTAAAGAAGATATTGAGGAGGAGTCAGAATGGAGCAACGAATAGCAGTGATAGGTATTATCATTAATAAACGCCAAGAAGTTGCCGAAGAAGTAAATAGTATTTTAAGTGATTATGGAGAGTTAATTGTTGGTCGGATGGGGTTACCTTATGATAATAAAGGATTGAATATTATTTCTTTGATTGTGGATGGAACTAATGATCAATTAGGAGCTTTAGCTGGTAAATTAGGTAATATATCAGGGGTTGAAGTTAAGACAATGATGGCGACATAAGAACAATTAACAATTGATAATTTAGAATTAATAATTAAATTCAAAATAATGTACATAAAAAAGCAATATTGATATAAAGTGGCACTTTCGTGCCACAGCTATCAGCTGTCTGTCGTGAGCCGTGAGCTAATTCAAATTCTTCAATTCAAAACTATAAATATAGTTCAATCCCTTAAAATACAGCAATGATAGAGGAATTAGATATTGAATTTAAAGGTTTTGAACTGGCTAATAGCACACAGCACACGACACACGACTGTGTCACCTCTGGTGACACAATATAAATATGAAGTGAGGGGCTAGAATAATGACTTTAGGAATAATTGGTGCTATGGAAGTAGAAATTGAATTATTGCGCGATGATTTAGAATTAGAGACTACTTTACATAAGGCAGGGATGGATTTTTATCAAGGTAATTCACAAGGGCAAGAAGTAGTATTAGTTAGAAGTGGGGTTGGAAAAGTTAATGCTGGGATTTGTACTCAGATCTTAATTGATCAATTTAGTGTTGATCAGATTATTTTTACTGGGGTAGCAGGTGCTATTGATTCTCAGCTAGATATAGGGGATATAGTTATCTCTACTGATTTAGTCCAGCATGATATGGATGCTACTTCTTTTGGTCGCGAAAGAGGGGAAATTTCTGGACTGGACAAGATTGCATTTAAAGCTGATAAAGATTTACTTTCTCTAGCAGCAGAGATAGGAAAGACAGTAACTGCTCAAGAGGAGATAGCGGTGGTTACAGGACGCGTTTTATCAGGCGACCAATTTATTGCTGATAAGCAAAAAGTAGCTAACTTGCGTGAGACTTTTGGGGGCTTATGTACTGAAATGGAAGGAGCAGCTGTAGCCCAGGTAGCTTATTTAAATGATCTTCCTTTTGTGGTTATTCGTTCTATTTCTGATAAAGCAGATAGAGAGGCTGATATTTCTTTTAATGAGTTTGTTCAGTTAGCTGCTAGTCATTCTTATCAAATAGTTACTGGGATGCTTGAGGAATTATAAGGTTACTCAATAAAAGTTGAATTAGTTTTTAAATAATAGTTGACTAGCTAGATTAATTATACTATAATGAAGAATAAACTGCATATAGCTTAGAGGCGAAGATAGAGAAGAGTAAGTATAGTTAAAGTTAATAGCGAGCTAGAGATAGTGAGAGTCTAGCAACGGAAGCTATACTGAAGATCATCTCTTAGCTATTCTTTCGAAGCTTTAGTAGAAAGAATCGGGGGCAGATCGTTATTCTGTTAGAGTGAATATATGATAATAATTAGTTTTTCATATATTAACTAGGGTGGTAGCGCGAGTTAACCTCGTCCCTTAATTGGGAGGAGGTTTTTTTAATTCAGTTAACAGTTTATGATTTACAATTTACAGTTAAAAACACAAAGTTACTAGTAATATATAAGAAAGTATAGTAATATTGATCTTGGGTTAGATGTTCTTGCCATTCCGTAGGTTATTTGTGCAAATCACTGTCAACTGTACATTGTACACTGTAAATTATTAATTGGTTTCAACTATCAATTGTCAATTATAAATTATCAACTAAATAAATGGAGGTTTAAAAATGGGTTATAAAGATACATTGAATCTACCAGATACTGATTTTTCTATGCGGGCCAACCTTTCGGAACGTGAACCTGAGTTTCAAGAGTTTTGGCAGGAGAATAATATTTATGAGCGAGCTTTAGAACAAAGAGAAGGCGAGGAACAGTTTATTTTGCATGATGGTCCTCCGTATGCTAATGGTGATATTCACATCGGACATGCTTTAAACAAGACGCTGAAAGATATTGTCACTCGCTATCACCACTTACAGGGCTATCAGAGTCCTTATATTCCTGGTTGGGATACACATGGGTTGCCGATTGAACACAAGGTAACTAGTGAGTTAGATAAAGAAGAGAGAAAAGAGTTAACAACAGCTGAATTAAGAGAACAATGTAAAGATTATGCTTTAAATTACGTAGAACGCCAAAAAGGGCAATTTAAAAGATTAGGAGTCTGGGGTGACTGGGATAATCCTTATATTACTTTAACGCCTGATTACGAAGCTAAGCAGATTGATGTCTTTGGGCAGATGGCTTTACAAGGATTATTATTTAGAGGATTGAAACCAGTCCACTGGTGTACTAATTGTGAGACTGCTCTAGCAGAAGCTGAAATTGAATACGAAGAGATTAATGGACCTTCTATTTTTGTTAAATTTCCTGTTAAAGAAGGGAAGACACTAGCAGGAGAAGAATTAACAAGTGATGATTATGTAGTTATCTGGACTACAACTCCGTGGACTATTCCTGCTAATCAAGCAATTTCTATTCATCCTGATTATGAGTATGTAATTGCCCAGACAGATAATGGGCGATTAGTGGCAGCTAAAGAATTAGTGGACGAGATGATGGAGATTTGTGATATTAAGGATTATGAACTAGTAGCAGAATTTAAAGGAGAAGAATTAGAAGGAGTTATTTGTCAGCATCCTTTCTTTGATCGAGAATCTCCTTTGCTTTTAGGAGATCATGTTACTTTAGAACAAGGTTCTGGTTGTGTTCATACTGCTCCTGGCCATGGTCACGAAGACTATGTTATCGGTCAAGAGTATGATTTGGATGTCTATGCTCCAATGGATGATCAGGGTGTCTTTACTCAAGAAGCTGGAGAACATTTTGCCGGTAAACACTATGATCAAGCTAATATTAAAGTAACAGATTTATTAAAAGAAGATGATTTATTAATGAACTTAAACTTTATTGATCACTCTTATCCGCACTGCTGGAGGTGTAAGAACCCAGTTATCTTTAGAGCTACTGAACAGTGGTTTGCATCAGTAGAAGATATCAAAGAAGAAGCTTTAGCTGCTGTGCAAGATGTAGACTGGTATCCTGAGTGGGGCGAAGGAAGAATGACTAATATGATTGAGGATCGTAATGACTGGTGTATTTCTCGGCAGCGAGTCTGGGGTGTACCAATTCCAATCTTTTATTGTGCTGACTGTGAAGAACCACTGATTACAGAAGAAAGTATTGCGGCAGTTAAAGAATTATTTGCCGAGGAAGGTTCTGGTAGCTGGTATCAAACAGAAGCAGAAGAAATTTTACCAGCTGAAACTACTTGTCAAGCCTGTGGTCATGATGAATTTACTAAAGAATCTGATATTATGGATGTCTGGTTTGATTCAGGGGCTAGTCATGCTTCAGTACTCGAGAATTATGATATCTTAGATAGACCAGCTGATTTATATTTAGAAGGAACAGACCAGTATCGAGGTTGGTTTAATTCTTCTTTATTAACTTCTATTGCTGCTCGGGGAGAAGCTCCTTACAAGGCAGTTGTGACTAATGGATTTACCACAGATAAAGATGGGAAGAAGATGTCTAAGTCAGTTGGTAATGTTGTATCCCCTCATGAAGTTATTGATCAATACGGAGCAGATATTTTAAGATTATGGGTTGCTTCTTCTAACTTTAAAGAGGACGTCCGGATTTCTGATAAGATCTTAAATGAAAACTCTGAAGTTTATCGTAGAATCAGAAATACTGCGCGGTATATTCTTGGTAATTTAGCTGACTTCAATCCGCAAGAAGATACAGTAGATTATGAGCAGTTGACTGAAATTGATCAGTGGGCTTTACTAAAGTTACAGGAAGTATTAGAGGTAGCTAAGACAGCTTATGAGGATTATGAGTACCACAAAGTCTATCATGCTGTCCATAACTTCTGTACTGTAGAGATGAGTTCTTTCTATATGGATGTACTAAAAGATAGATTATATACTCTAGAGCCGAATAATCGGGTGCGTCGCTCAGCCCAGACTGCTATGTATGAGATCTTAACTACTTTAACTAAGATTGTAGCTCCTATTTTGGTTCATACTGCTGAAGAGATTTGGCAGAATCTACCACAAGAGGATATTGCCGAGAGTGTCTTCTTGACTGATTGGCCAGAGGTAACAGATAAGTATTTAGATCAAGAGTTGGCCCAGAAGTGGAAGAGATTTTTAGAGATCAGAAAAGATATCTCGAAAGCTATTGAATTAGCTAGAGAAGAGGATGTAGTAGGTCATTCTTTAGATGCTCAAGTTAAGTTGTATCCTACAGCTGAGCAAGCAGACTTTTTAGCCCAGTTTGCTAAATTAGATGAATTACTAATTGTTTCTAAGGTGGAGTTGGCCCCAGCAGAGGCTGATGCTACTGCTGAGAATCTGTATACAGGCCAGAATACAGATCTTCAGGTAGCGGTTGCTCCAGCTGAAGGAGAAAAATGTGATCGGTGTTGGCATTACAGTCCAACAGTAGGTAATAATGCTGATCATCCTGATTTATGTACTGAATGTCTAGAAGTTGTTAAAGCATTATAAAATTAAAGTAAGGCTTGTAGCTAAGTTAGCTACAAGCCTTTTTAATATTTTAAACTACAAAATGTTTTACTTTAGTTTTAGTTAATTAAGTCAAAAATTTAAGTTTAGAATAATTAAAGATTGATATTGATCATTGTAAAGTTTATAATTATAGTAGAATTAGTTAAGAGCTGAAGTAGTCACAGATAACTAGATCAACTTGAAAAGTAGATAAGATGTGTGGTATATTATTAAGTAGTTTAATTAAAAATAGTAAATATCATTGTATAGTTTTAGGAGGTATAATAATGGGGATTAATTTAATTAATATTGGTTTCGGTAATATTGCAGCAGCAAATAGGATTATTGCTATTGTTAGTCCTGAATCAGCACCAATTAAGCGAGTTATTCAGGATGCTAGAGATCGCGGAATGTTAATCGATGCTACTTATGGTCGGCGCACAAGGGCTGTAATTGTTACTGATAGTGATCATGTTATTTTATCTGCAGTACAGCCAGAGACTGTATCGCAGCGATTAGATGATACTACAGAGGAAGAATAATTTTTTATAAAGGAGCGAAGTAGAATGGCTAACAAGGAAGGTAACTTAATTATCCTCTCTGGGCCATCGGGGGTAGGTAAAGGAACAGTACTAGATGCTTTATTGGAGAAATATGATGATATTTATTATTCTATCTCAGCTACTACTAGACGGCCTAGAGAAGGCGAAATAGATGGTGAAGACTATTTTTTTATGAGTCCAGATCAATTTGAAACGCAAGTTAACCAAGAAGAATTTTTAGAATGGGCTAAGGTACATAATAATTATTATGGCACACCAAAAAACTATGTACAGAATAAACTCCAAGCAGGTAGTGATGTTATCCTAGAGATTGATATTCAAGGAGCCCAGCAAGTTAAAGAGAGATTTAAGGGCGGAGTATTTATCTTTTTAGCTCCACCTTCTTTAGAGGAGTTAAAAAAACGGATTAGTAGACGAGGTACAGAAAGTAAAGAAGCAATGGAGACTAGATTACAGAATGCCCAAGAAGAACTGGCAGAAAAAGAAAAATATGATTATTTAGTTGTCAATGATAAATTAGCTGAGGCAGTAGAAAAAATTAAAGCAATTATTATTGCTGAAAGATGTAAATTATAATTCTAAGGAGGAGTTAAAATGCATTTATCAGAACCTACTATGGATCAACTTTTAAAGAATGGCCGGTCTAAATTTGCTAATATTTTAGCTGCATCTAAGAGGGCTAGACAATTACAGGATGGATCTGAAAAATTACTAGAAGAGTATGAAGGACATAAATCAGTTTCTAAAGCTTTAGAAGAAGTTGCGGCTGGAAAAATTGTACCTGATGTTGAAGAAGAATAGGTGTAATTTATGTTAGAATCTAAAACAGTTGTTTTAGGAGTTACTGGTGGAATTGCTGCTTATAAAGCTGTGGAGATAGCCAGTCGATATCGAAAGTTAGGGGCAGAAGTACATGTTATTATGACTGAATCAGCTACAGAATTTGTTCAGCCGTTAACTTTTCGTTCGCTGACCCATAATCCAGTAGCAGTTAGTATGTTTTCTGAACCACGACAGTGGGATGTAGAACATATCTCTCTAGCTGATAAAGCTGATTTAATGTTATTAGCTCCGGCTACAGCCAATATTGTGGGTAAGATTGCTAATGGTATTGCTGATGATATGTTATCAACTACTGTGATGGCTACTCAGGCGGAAGTGGTGTTGGCCCCGGCAATGAATGTAAATATGTACCAGAATTCAATTGTCCAGGAGAATTTATCTTATCTACAAAACCACGGTTATCAGATAATTTCAGCTGATAAAGGTGATTTAGCTTGTGGCTATCAGGGCCGAGGGCGGTTTCCGAGCCCACAAGAGATTGTTAAAACTAGCAGTGCTTATTTACTCAATCAGACTAAATCAGATTTACAGGATAAGCAAATATTAATTACTGCTGGTGGTACTAAAGAAGCTATAGATCCCGTAAGATATATTGGCAATCACTCTTCAGGTAGAATGGGATATGCTTTAGCTCGAGCTGCTCAGGCTCGAGGAGCTGAGGTTACCCTAGTATCTGCACCAACGAATTTAACCCAGCCTAAAGGCTGTGAAACAATTACGGTTACTACTGCCCAAGAAATGTACCAAAAAGTAATTAATCGCCAGGAGAGCCAGGATGTAATTATTATGGCAGCTGCAATAGCAGATTATAGGGTAGCAGAAGTGGCTGAGGATAAAATTAAAAAGCAGTCTGGATCTTTAACCTTAAATTTAGAACGGACTAAGGATATTTTAGCTACTTTAGGTCGTAATAAATCAACAGGACAAGTTTTAGCTGGTTTTGCTGCTGAATCCAATGATTTAGTAGCTAATGCCCAGGCAAAATTAAAGGCTAAACAAGCCGATTTGATTGTGGCTAATGATATTACAGCAACAAATGCTGGTTTTCAAGCTGAAGATAATCAAGTTACACTTATTAGCCAGCAAGAAAAGAAAGAATTGCCAGCTGCTAATAAAGCAGTGATAGCTGGACAAATTTTAGATAAGATAGATCAAATTCTTAATTAGGAGGGATAGAGATTATGCCCGAAGTAGAAGTGGAGAGTTTTAAGTTAGATCATAGAGAAGTAGATGCTCCCTATGTTAGAGAAGCTGGTAGATTAGAGACGCCAAGTGGAGATATTATCTCTAAGTATGACTTACGACTTATGCAACCTAACCAAGGGGTAATATCTACTGCTGCTATGCATAGTTTAGAACATTTATTAGCTAAGTTTATGCGGCAGCGAATAGATGATATTATTGATTTATCTCCTATGGGTTGTCGGACTGGTTTTTACTTAAGTAAGATAGGAGAGCCGGAAGTAGAGAAGATTGAAACAGCGTTAGTAGCAGCTTTAGAAGACATTATAGAAGCTCAAGAAGTAGAGGCTACAACGGCTAAAGAATGTGGTAATTACCGAGATCACTCTTTATTTGGGGCTCAGGAATATGCTCAGCAAGTTTTAGAAGGATTTAGAAATTAAGCTCTTCTCTTGACAAGAGCTTAGTAGTTAACTATAATTTTAGCAAGGTAGTGTAGTAGTTAAGTAGGAGTTTAAATTTGATTTTTAGTTTGAGATTAAGCTTAAGAAACGAGTAAAAATAGTAGGGTAGTAGCTAAAGTAGTAATTATATTTTAAATTATGGATAGCTATACCCACTTCTCTTGAGGAGTGGGATTTTTTTGTTTTTAGGTTGTTAAGATGTAGTTTAATTTTTTAGGATACAGCAATTATGAGATTTTAGATTTAGAATTTAAGTGTTTTGAATCAGCTGATGACACATAGCAAACAACAAGGAGGAGTGGAGAAGATGAGCAGACGAATACTTTATTTATTAGCTTTATTATTGCTAGTGACACAATTAGTAGGATGTGGCAGTCAACAGGCTAGCCAAGAAACAGAACAGGTAAAGATAGGAATTACCCAGATTGTAAAGCATTCTTCTTTAGATGCAGTAAAGGATGGTTTTAAGGACCAACTACAGGAGCAGGGTTACGAAGAAGGAGAGAATATTAGTTATGATTTCCAGAATGCTCAAGGAGATATGTCTACAGCACAGACAATAGCAACTAATTTTGCTCAGGATGATCTGGATGCAGTGTTAGCAATTGCTACCCCAAGTGCTCAAGCAGTAGCAAATGCAATTAACGAGACACCAATTTTGATTTCTGCTGTAACAGATCCTAAAGAGGCAGGTTTAGTTGATAGTTATCAAGAGCCTGGTGGTAACCTAACAGGAACTAGTGATTTGACTCCAGTAGGAAAACAACTAGATTTATTTAATAAATTAAATCAAGATATCAACCAGGTAGGAATCATTTATAATTCTGGTGAGAGTAATTCTACTTTTCTAGCTGAGTTGGCCCAAGAGAAAGCAAAAGAGTTGGATTTAGAGTTAGTAGAAGCAACAGTAACTTCTAGCAGTGAAGTTTATCAAGCTGCTCAATCACTGACTGGTCGCGTGGATGGTATTTATGTTCCTACTGATAATACTGTAGTATCAGCTATTCAATCAGTTATTAAAGTAGCTAATCAAAATGATTTACCATTGATTACTGGTGAGAGTAATTCAGTAGAATCTGGAGCTTTGGCTACTTTAGGAGTTGATTATTATCAATTAGGTAGCCAAACAGGTAAGATGGCAGTTAAGGTATTAGAAGAAGAAAAAACTCCTAGTGAATTACCAATTGAATATGCTAAAGAAACTAAATTAGTGATTAATCGTCAGGCGGCCACAGAAATGAATGTAGATTTACCAGAGGAATTAGTTAATCAAGCAGCAGAAGTGATTAAGTAGAGGTGGTAAATATGAATTGGAATATACTATTAAGTCCAATAGAACAAGGACTAGTATTTGGAGTTATGGCTCTAGGAGTTTATTTAAGTTTTAGAATTTTGGATTTTCCTGATCTGACAGTTGATGGAAGTTTCCCTTTAGGGGCAGCTGTTGCTGCTAGATTAATTTTAGCAGGCCAACATCCTATAGTAGCTACTTTAATAGCTTTTGGCGTAGGTATGATTGCTGGTGTGATTACTGGTTTGTTAAATACTAAATTAGAGATTACTGGATTATTATCTGGAATCTTAACAATGACTGCTTTATATTCAATTAATTTAAGGGTAATGGGCCAAGCTAATATTCCTTTATTAGGCCAGCCTAAGATTTTTACTTCTTTTAATTTCTTAGGTTTATCAGATCAGATGAATATCTTAGTATCATTTATTGTAATTGTAGTAGTACTTAAGTTAGTTATTGATTGGTTCTTAAAGACAGAATTAGGTCTTGCTTTACGTGCTACTGGTGATAATAAAGATATGATTAGGAGTCTAGGAGTAGATACTGATAATACAGTAATCTTAGGTTTAGCTTTATCTAATGGATTAGTTGCTTTAGCAGGAGCTTTAGTAGCTCAATACCAAGGTTTTACAGATGTTAAGATGGGGATTGGGATGATTATCATTGGCTTAGCTTCAGTTATTATTGGAGAGACAATAATTAATAAAAGTGGTATTCGCTGGGCAACTTTTGGGGTTGTAGTGGGTTCAATTATTTATCGGTCAGTTATTACGTTAGCGTTACGATTTAATCTGAATCCTAATGATCTCAAATTAGTGACTGCTTTGTTAGTAATTATAGCCCTAGGAGCCCCGACTATTAGAGAGCAGTGGAGTACAAGAGAGGTGGTAGAAGATGCTCAGGCTAAACAAGGTTAAAAAGGTATTTAATCCAGGTACTGTAAATCAAAATATAGCCCTCCAAGAAGTTGATTTAAGACTGGAGAAGGGTGAATTTGTAACTGTTATTGGGAGTAATGGAGCTGGTAAATCAACTCTGTTAGATGTTATTGCTGGCAGCTACCAAATAAATAAAGGGGAAGTTATTATTGCTGGGCGAGATGTAACAGATAAGGCTGACCATAAGCGGGCCAACTTAGTCAGTCGTGTCTTTCAAGATCCTTTACAAGGTACAGCAGCAAGTATGACTATTGCTGAAAATTTAGCTTTGGCGTTAAAACGAACCGGGAAGTTAAGTTTAAGTAAAGGGGTAACCTCTCAGAGACGAGAAAAGTTTAAAGAAAAGCTAGAGTTAGTAGATTTGGGATTAGAGAATCGGTTAGATGATAAGGTAGGTTTATTATCTGGGGGGCAACGGCAGGCTCTAACCTTGATTCTAGCCACAATTGAAAAGCCTAAGATTTTGCTTTTAGATGAGCATACAGCTGCTTTAGATCCCAAAACAGCAGAAAAGATAGTTGAAATTACTACGAAAATAGTAGAGGAGTATAACCTGACTACTTTGATGGTGACTCATGATTTAGATCAGGCCCTAGAGTTAGGTACGCGGACTATAATGATGGATAATGGTCAAATAGTACTTGATCTAGCTGGTGAGCAACGAAGTCAGATGACAATAGATGATCTATTAGAACAATTTACTAAAGTTAGTGGCCATCGGTTAACTAATGATCGAGTTTTACTAGCCCAGTAATTTGGAGAAGGGGGATTAAAAGATTCTAATTTAGCTGTTAATCTTAAAGCAGCAGAAAAGGTAATCGAATAGTGGTAATTAATGAGCTATGGTTATTCCATAGCTCATTTTTAGTTTTTTGTGAAATATTTTTTATTTTATCTTGACAAAACCAATAGGTTTTATTATAATTACTGTTGTAAATGATAATTATTTTCATTCAAAAATCATATAATTCAAGGAGGAGATTAGTGTGCGTTTTAAAAAATCATTAGTTATATTTTCATTAGTTTTAGTCTTGACTGTAGTTACAGTTTCTAGTGCATCTGCTGGGTTTATGGACTTTTTATTTGGGAATGATCAAGGTGAGGTTAATCTATATACCAATCGACATTATGATACTGATGAGGAATTACTAGACAAGTTTGAAGAAAAAACAGGAATTGAGGTAAATGTGCTAAAAGGTGGATCTGATGAGTTAATTGAACGAATTGATCGAGAGGGAGCAGATACACAAGCAGATTTATTGATTACAGCTGATGCGGGAAGGTTACATCGAGCTAAGTCAAAAGGGTTATTACAATCTGCTACAACTGATACTTTAACTAGTAATATACCACAAAACTTAAGAGATACAGACAATCAGTGGTTTGGATTGACTGTTCGTGGTAGAGTTGTTGTTTACGATAAGGACGAGGTTGATCCTGATGAAATAGATACATATCAAGATTTGACAGCTGATAAGTGGGAGGATGAGATATTAGTTAGATCTTCTTCTAATATTTATAACCAATCATTATTAGCTTCTTTAATTGCTACTCATGGTGAAGAGGCAGCTACTGAGTGGGCCCAAGGTATTGTAGATAATATGGCTAGACGACCAAAAGGAAATGATAGAGCACAGGCTCTGGCAATCGCTGCTGATAAAGGAGATTTAGCTATTATGAACACTTATTATCTTGGTAAGATGTTAAATTCTTCTGAGGAACAACAAGTTAAAGTAGCTCAAGAAGATATAGACATTTTATTCCCTGAACCAACACATATTAATGTTAGTGGGGTTGGTTTAACTAAGCACGCTAAGAATAAAGAAAATGCTATTAAATTAATGGAGTTCTTATCTAGTAAAGAAGCACAACAATTCTTTGCTGAAGCAAATTATGAATATCCAGTTAACCCAGATGTGGAACCATCTGATCTACTAAAGTCCTGGGGAGATTTTGAAGCACAGGATATTGATTTAACTAAGTTAGGAGAATTAAATGAAAAGGCAGTTAAGATCTTTAATAAAGTAGGATGGCAATAAGTTTTTAATTTAGGCAGCCTAAGTAGGCTGCCTGCTTTTTATGTGTGCTCTGTAGATTATGAAAATAGTAGATGAGAATTCTATCCATGCTGTTTTCGTCGTATCGGTGTGTGAAACCAATAGTAACAGGGTGTCTATCGTGAGATAGAATCTGAAGAGTTTGAGGTGAATAGTCAGCCTAAAACAATATGTGAACCGTCGGTGGCATTTAGTAGTGGCGATTCACCATAAAAATGAAGAAGTCCAATGTCGACTTGGGGGATGCAGGTGGCTCTGGATAAAAAGCGAGATAACGAGAGTGTCCATGTCGAATTACTAGGTGTGATTATGGTTGGGATGGCTATAATAGTTTTCGTAATTGACCAGAGGAGTCTCTAATATAGTTCTGTATAGAAATCTATAGAGATAAATGATGGTATAACCTAAAATGGGAAAGCCAGAGTGAGGATATATTAGAGTTCAGAAGCTATCATAGTAGCGAAAAAAATCAATGAAAGTTGATTACAGTGAAGGATAGTCAGGTTATTGAAGTTAAGAATAGACTGTCAATGATATCTTAATAAGAATGGTTTAGACGCTATTAAAGATAGTGAGCTCTAAAAGAAATATAGACAGGAAATAATAACTGAAAATATGATGAATTTAGGAAATACCATGACTTAAGTAGTAGTGAACTAAGAGGTGCGATTGGTGAGAGCCTAAAGACGTGCTTAGGAGTACTATGAAGATAAGGGTTAAGATATCGAGACAGGAAAGAAAGAACTGGTAAGTAGTGAAATTAGGATAGGTGAAAAAAAATTTTTCGAACCTTATACAGTCTGAAAGATTTAATCACAGATAAATGGCGAATGCATAAGGCAGGACAAAAAGTGCTGGCTAATGGTGGTTGTGGTGGAATTGATAATGTAAGTATCAATGAATATAGAAATAACTATAAACTGAATATGCAAGAATTATATAGGCAGTTAAGAGAGGATAGATATGAGCCACGACCAGTACTAAGAACGTATATCTCAAAAGAAAATGGAGAAAAGAGACCACTAGGGATTCCAGTAATTAAAGATAGGATTGCCCAACAAGCAGTCAAACAAATCTTAGAAATATACTTTGAGAGATTGTTTTGTGAATGTTCTTTTGGATTCAGACCTAACAGATCAACCCATGATGCAATAGAGAAAATAGAAGAATATAAACAGCAAGGTTACGATTGGGTAGTAGATGCAGATATAAAATCTTATTTTGATACTATAAACCATGATTTATTAATGGATTTTATAGTAGAATATATAAGTGATGGATGGGTATTAGACTTAATTAGATCGTGGCTAACTGCAGGAGTCATGACCGAAGAAGGAAGAAAAGAGACTAAAGAAGGAACACCTCAAGGAGGTGTGATCTCTCCTTTATTAGCTAATATCTATTTACATTACTTTGATAAGAAGATGACTCGAAGGGGATATAAACTAGTTCGCTTCGCTGATGATTTTGTAGTATTGACCAAAAGTAAAGATAAAGCCAAAAGAGCATTACAAGTAACTCGTCAGATAATAGAAAATGAATTAAAATTAAAACTCCATCCTGAGAAGACAGTGATAACAAACTTTTATGATGGGTTTAAATTTCTAGGATTTAGATTTCATCATTGGTATTATAAAAGTCCAAGAGATAGAGCAATAAATAACTTTAAAGATAGAATAAGAGATATAACTAGAAGAAATAGACCTCAGAAATTGGAAATAATAATTGATGAGTTAAATTTAGTACTAAAAGGCTGGGGACATTACTTTAAAATAGGCAATATCAAAACATTATATAGGAAATTAGATAAATGGATAAGAATGAGAATACGTTCTTTCATAGAAGGAAAGAAAGCGATAATTCATCAGAATTATCGCTTATCGAATAAGTTTTTAAGAGAAGAAGGACTAGATTCACTGCTTACTGATGTGCTGTAATCGAGAGTGAAATATACATCTATGGTAACATAGAGTCGCTGACTTACTCTCTGATATGGAGCACCAATAACCGAAAGCTGTATACGGGAAAACCGTTCGTGCAGTTTGATAAGGGGTCCCAGCTGTGAAGCTGGTCCTACTTTATTAACTTAGAAGTGGGTGATTATAATGTTGACTACAAGAGATTTAAAATCGACTTGGAATAGTTGGTTTATTTTAAGTTTTATTTTTATTTTACTAGTCTTAATTCCTAATTTTAATATTTTGTTGAATATTTTTAAACCAGCTAGTGAGAACTGGGAACATATTAAGGAATATCTCTTACAGGATTATATAATTAATTCTATTATCTTAGTTTTCTTTACCGGAGTAGGCTCTATTACAATTGGTTTTATACCTGCTTGGTTGATTACGCAGTATGAGTTTCCTGGACGTGATTTTTTTAGTTGGAGTTTAATGTTGCCATTAGCTATTCCTCCTTATATTGGAGCTTATACTTATGAGGGACTGCTGAATTATACAGGACTGATTCAGACATTATTACGAACAAAACTAGGAGTGGAGGTTGATCCTGCTTATTTTGATATCATGACTATTGAAGGGGCAATATTTATTTATATTATCTTTTTATTCCCCTATGTGTATTTGATTAGTAAATCATTTTTAGCTAAGCAGTCAGGCAGTCTAATAGAAATGGGGCGCACTTTAGGCCGTAGTTCCTGGGAAATATTTTTCCATATTGCATTACCGATTTCGCGAGGAGCTATTGTAGCAGGAGTTAGTTTAGTTACGTTAGAAGTTTTAAATGACTACGGAGTGGTCAAGTACTTTGGGATTCCGACTTTTAGTACAGCTATTTTTAAAAGCTGGTTTGCTATGGGGGATTTAAGTTCAGCTGTTAGATTATCTGCTTTGTTAATGGGGTTAGTATTTGTTATGTTGTTATTAGAAAAAATCTCTCGGGGCGGCAAAAGATATAGTTATAGTAGTACCCAAATAAAGCCTATTGCTCGTCGTAAGTTGACAGGATTACCAGCAAAGTTAGCTGGAGGTTTATGTTCTCTTATTTTAGGATTAGGTTTTGTAATCCCTACTTTACAACTTCTTTATTGGGCCTGGATAAGTTATGCCCAAATACTCGATTGGGAGTTTTTATTATTTGCCTTTAATTCTATCTCAGTTGCTTTATTTGCTTCGGCTGTGACAGTCATAGTAGCAGTAATTATAGCCAATACTGTTCGGTTAAATGATAATCTAGTGGCTAAGATTTACTCTAAAATTGCAATTCTTGGTTATTCTATTCCTGGGGCTGTAATAGCTGTCGGAGTATTATTATTTTTTACTACCTTAGATGATCAACTACAACAATTATTTAAGCTATTTGGGCTAGAAGTTAGTGGTTTAATGCTTAGTTCAAGTATCATTATGCTTATTTTTGCTTATGTAATTAGATTTTTAGGGATTGGTTATAATTCTATAGAATCAGGCTTTTCTAAGGTCGGGACTAGTTTTGCTGAGGCTTCCCGTACTTTAGGATCCGGAATTACTGAGACTTTCTTTAGAGTTGATTTACCAATGATTAAACCCGCTCTGTTGAGTGGTTTTTTACTAGTTTTGATTGAAATTTTAAAAGAACTGCCGTTAACTATGATTTTACGACCCTTTAACTTTGATACATTAGCTAGTAAGGCTTTTGAGTATGCTGGCGATGAGATGATTCATGAAGCTGCTGTATCATCACTGCTAATAATTTTGGTTTGTGGAGTAGCTATTTATACGATTCATAACTTACAGGGGAGCAAGGGGGACTAATAGTGTTTATAACAGTTGAGGATTTAAGTTTTAACTATCCAAATTCTAAAGAAAATGTTCTGCAAGGAATTGATTTTAACGTCCAACAAGGGGCTATAGTCTGTATTTTAGGAGAGAGTGGCAGTGGTAAAAGTACTATTTTAAGGTTATTAGCTGGATTGGAGACTCCTAAGAAGGGGCTGATTGAGATTGATGATCAGATTGTAGTAGATGATAACCGGTTTGTGTTACCTGAAAATAGAGAAATAGGAGTTGTTTTTCAAGATTATGCTCTATTTCCTCATATGACAGTAGCAGAAAATATACTATTTGGAATCAAAAATAAAGATCAAGACTATAAGGAAGATAAGTTAGAGGAAGTTTTAAACTTAGTTGATCTAGCGGAGACTAAAACTAGCTATCCTCACCAATTAAGTGGGGGTCAACAACAACGAATAGCGTTAGCTAGATCTTTAGCTATTGATCCTGCTTTGATAGTTATGGATGAACCTTTTAGTAGTTTAGATGCTAGTTTACAAGCCAGGATTAGAGGGGAATTGGAGTCAATTATTAAGCAGGCCGGAATAACTTCTATTTTTGTCTCCCATGATAAAGATGATGCCCTTAGTATAGCTGATAAAATAATTGTTTTAAAAGATGGACAGATTGTTCAGACAGGATCTCCCCAGGAGATTAACTCTAACCCTGCTTCTGCTTATGTGGCTGGGTTATTTTCTTAAGCGATAAATAAAGGAATTAGAGAAGTGGATAATCAAATAATAAATTAAGATAGTTATTCATTGTAGAGGAGGAATTAAAATGGCAGAAGGAAAATTTGTAACAGCTATTAATTGTATGGATGGGAGAGTTCAAACTCAAGTAGTAGAGTGGATGACAGAGGAATTTAAAGCGGATCATGTTGATATGATTACTGAGCCTGGTCCAGAAGCTATTTTAGCTACTGGAGGAGAACAGTTAGCTTCTATTAGAGAACGCGTTGATATTTCAGTTAATAAGCATGGTTCTAGTGTAGTAGCAGTAATTGGTCACTGGGATTGTGCTGGTAATCCAGCTGATAAAGAGATCCAGTTAGCTCAGATTAAAGAGGGCGTTGAAGAAGTTACAGATTGGTATGATGAACTTGAGGTAGTTGGATTATGGGTTAATCAGGACTGGCAAGTAGAAAAGGTAGTTTAAGTAGGGCTGGGAACCTAACGGTTCCCATTAACTTTATTATAAGTAAATGAAGATGAATTTAGCTATAAGTTGGTAGAGAATACAATTGATCAATTGACAAGTTTATAATTTGTATCTGTTAGATTAGTTAGTAGTTCACCAGAAATAGCTCCGTAGGGAGGTCGCAGCAAAATAGGTGTCTGGTCTATAATTTCTTCAATCTCTTCTGTAGTAGCAGTTAATTCTTGGTTAAGTTCTTCTTCATTTAGTGTAGTCAAGTCAGCATGTGACCAACTGTGATTGCCAATGACATGTCCATCTTCTTTAATTTGTTGGACTACCTGTGAATTTTTCTGGGCTAATTTGCCTAACAAAAAGAAGGTAGCTTGGACATCATATTTTTTGAGTACTTTTAAAATTTGTGGTGTATGTTTAGTTTTGTTTGGTTTATTAGTTACACTAATGACTTTGTTAGAATAATCAGTTTGGGATTGACTAGGTTGATCCTGATAACTATTATCCGGTAGCATTAATACTTGATTAGGGTAGATTAGATTGGGATTATTAATGTTATTTAATGATGTTAATTCTGCTAAGCTAGTATCAAAACGACGGGAAATTTTAAATAAGGAATCGTCTTGGTTAATAGTATACTGGGAATAAGCATAACTAATTGCTGTTAGTGAAGTAAGTAAGAATAGTATAACTATTAAAGTAATACTAGCTTTGATTTTATTTGCTAACAACTTAGGATACCTCCTTTAACTTGGATATGCTTATAGTAACATATATAATATCACCTTGATAACCTGTAAATTTTAGTAATTTAATTACAATTTGAAGGAGAGATAGAAATGGCGGAGATTAAATTTGGTTATTTACAAGCGGGAAGATTAATTGAACGTTCTAATAGATTTGTAGCTAAAGTAAATCTGGAGGGAGAGAAAGTTAAGGCTTATGTACCTAATCCAGGTAGATTAGAGGAATTAATGTTGCCGGAAGCTAAGGTATTTGTTAAGTATAAAGCCAAACCAGGACGCACAACAGATTATGATTTATTATTAATTGAGCATCAGGGAGAATTAGTTTCTTTAGATACTAGATTGCCTAATAAGTTAGTAGCTAAGGGGTTAGAAGAAGACTATTTTCCCCAGTTTAGGGCTTATTCAGAAATAATAGCTGAGTATACTATTGGTGATAGTCGGTTAGATTTTCTTTTACGAAATAAGGAGGAAGAGTGCTTGATAGAAGTTAAGTCAGTTACTCTAGTAGAGGATAATGTAGCTAAGTTTCCTGATGCACCAACTAAACGAGGTCGTAGACACCTAGAGGAGTTGATAGCAGCTTCTGATAAGGGCTATCGTAGTATAGTTTTATTTGTTATTCAGCGAGAAAATATTGATTATTTTACTCCGTGTCGCAGAATTGACCTGGAGTTAGCCGACAAGTTGGAAGCAGCTAGAGAGGCAGGAGTAGAAATTTATGCTTATGCTTGTGAGACAAATAGAGATAGGATTAAGCTTGATAAAGAGATAGAAGTTAGGATATGAGTAATAAATAAGCACCTATAGATTTTAAATTATTTTGTGTTTTACTTATTTTTAGTATATAATAGATGTAAACTAAGTTTTTACAATCAAATCAAACTTCAGGGGATGGTGAGGATTAATTTCTGAATCCAGACCGGTGGTTATAGTCCACGAGCTTTCAGCTGAACTGGTGAAACTCCAGTACCGACGGTATAGTCCGGAGGAAAGAAGTAGTAGCTAGTCATCCTGGAGTTGATCCAGGATTTTTATTTTGGATTGATAAATTTAAAAGGAGGATTAAAATGGATATTAGAAAAATAACCAACATAGGGGTATTAGTAGCAATGTCACTAATATTAATGATAGCAGTTCGATTTCCATTGTTTCAACCATTTTTGATTTATGAACCAGGTGATATACCACTTTTAATTATTACTTTTTTATACGGGCCAATTCCAGCTGTAACAGCTACAGTAGTTTTATCAATAATGATGTCTTTATTTACAGGGCTAGGAGGCCCTTTTGGAGCTGTTATGCATTTTTTAGCTACTGGCTGTTTAGTTGGAGTAGCAGGGTATATTTATAAAAAGTTTCATAATATAAAGGGAGCTATTTTAGGACTAGTTTGTGGATCTCTTACTATGACAGGGGTTATGAGTATAGCTAATTTAGTTTTAAATCCTATCTTCTATGGAATTCCATATGTGAAGACACTTAAGATGTTACTACCAGGAATTATCCCCTTTAATTTAAGTAAGGCATTTATCAACTCAGGAGTTACATTATTAGTCTATAAAAGATTAGCCAATTTCTTACGAAGAAGGGGTTTATTATATTCTACTGTCGATTCAGTTGATAATGTTTAATAAAACAAGCTATATTATTAGGGGGAGCAAGAGATCATTTTATTTACTAAAATAATTTTGATATAAAGTGTAATTTTTGTAGTGTATTAGGTAAGAGCTTTCTCACTCTTATCTAGTAGTTAAGAGAGGAAATACTCTATAGCAATTAAGTTATGAAAAATGTAGTATATTTTGTATAATATTTAATTACTTAATAAAACTAATCATAGCATCGATTATATAATTAGGTGATTAGATGAAGAAAAAGATAACTGCAAATCAAGTGTTTTATATCTGCTTAGCAATTGTTTTACCAACACTTATTTTAACAGCAGCTGCTGGATTAGCTGAAGACGGCAAGCAATTAGGCTGGGTATTAGTTATGGTAGCGGGGGGATTGGGAGGTATATTACAGTATTTCACTTTAAAGTTGAGTTTTAATTTTTCTAATCAAACTATTGTCCAAGATTGTAAAAAGTTATTAGGGCCAATATTAGGGAAATTAGTAGTTGTGCCTTATATGATTATAATTTTATATGATGCAGGCTTTATATTATTTGAAGAGGCTTATTATATTAAATTTGTGATGCCTAGTATATCCTATGGTTTTATTTATCTGATCTTAAGTGGGTTGGCAGTTTATTTAGTCTATGTAGGTATTGAATCGCTAGCAAGAGTTGTTCACTTAGGTATGATAGCTGTGCTTGCTATGATTATGATTTCTTTTTTACTTATACTTTTAAACCCAGGTGTATTGGATTTTAAGCGTCTGCAACCAGTAGAATTTGATCTGCTGACAATAGTGCGAGGAAGTATCTTTCCTAGTAATTGGTTTTTATTAGTTCCTAATTTGTTATTAATGCTCAAGCCTTATTTTAAAGATAAATCTAAAGTTATTTATTATAGTTTAGGGAGTAATTTAGTTATTCAATTAATAACTATTATGTTATATATATTGTCTGTAAGTTTGTTAGGGGTTGATTTAGTTGCTAATTTGACTTTTCCTTTTTATGATATAATTAAATTTGGTATTAGAGGATTAGAAATTATTGTTTTTTCAACTTGGGTGGTTGGAGCAGCATTAAAATTAGGTATTTTTTATTTTGTTGGTCATAAAGTAGTTGTAGAGTGGTTTGAACTAAGAAATGATAAAAGTATTATTATTCCTATTGCAGTCTTTATTGGTTCATTTTCTTTATTTCAATATAAAGACGTGTATTTAGAAGCTATCATAAGAAATATTGTTTTTGCTGAAATAATTTATTTTTATTTACCTTTACCGATCTTATTTATGATAATTTATTTATTCTTAGGTAATAAAGCAGGCAGAAATTAATTGGTGATTGACATAATCTTGTGGTTATGATAGGATTATAGTGACAAAAAAAGAATAAGGTAATGCATCACGAGTAGTGGAGGGACAGGCCCGATGAAGCTCAGCAACCGCCTATTTAGGAAAGGTGCTAATTCCTGCCAGATCACTGGGGAGATGTATTAGTCAGTTTGCTATCTCTCCTGTATTTAGGAGAGTTTTTTATTTGATTTTTTTGATATAAAGTGTAACTTTATAAAGTTACACTTTAATCTCTGCAATCTTAAAATTCATTCCGGAAAGCTTGCAAGTAAGCTTTTTTCCGAACTAGCTGTTGAATTTTTGTTAGTTATTTTTTATTAAAAAGTGAAACACTATTAGATCTCGTTGTGGAGAAAGGAGTTATTAATATGACAGAGAGAAGTTTTTTTACTTCAGAATCAGTTACAGAAGGACATCCAGATAAAGTAGCAGATCAGATTTCTGATGCTATTTTGGATGCTATTTTAGCTAAGGATCCCCAGGCTAGAGTAGCTTGTGAGACTACAGTAACTACAGGGATGGTACTAATTGCAGGAGAAATTTCTACTGAATGTTATGTAGATATTCCTAAAATTGCCCGGAAGACGATTAAGGATATCGGTTATACTAGAGCCAAGTATGGCTTTGATGGGGCAACTTGCGCTGTATTAACATCAATTGATGAACAATCACCTGATATTGCTCAAGGAGTTAATGAAGCACTAGAGGCTGAAAAAGGAGAAGCTGAGGAGATTGGGGCAGGAGATCAAGGTATTATGTTTGGCTATGCTACTGATGAGACAGAAGAATTGATGCCGTTGCCGATTACCCTATCTCATAAGTTGGCCCGGAAGTTAGCAGAAGTAAGAAGAGAAGGACCACTGGATTATTTGCGACCTGATGGTAAGACACAGGTAACAATAGAGTATGAAGATGATCAACCAGTGAGGGCTGATGCTGTGGTAGTTTCGACTCAACATCATCCTGATATTGGCTTGGAGAAACTAAGAAAAGATGTGATTGCTGAGATAATCAAGCCTGTAATTGCTGATGAGTTGTTAGATGAAGATACTACATATTATATTAATCCTACTGGACGTTTTGTAATTGGTGGTCCCCAGGGAGATGCTGGCTTAACAGGTAGAAAGATAATCGTTGATACCTATGGGGGTAGTGCTCGTCATGGGGGAGGAGCTTTCTCTGGTAAAGATGCTACTAAAGTAGATCGGTCTGCTTCTTATGCAGCTCGTTATGTAGCGAAGAATATAGTAGCTGCAGGCTTAGCAGATAAATGTGAAGTACAGCTATCTTATGCTATTGGAGTAGCTCAGCCAGTATCAATTATGGTTGATACTTTTGGTACGGCTAAGATTGCTGAAAGCAAAATTGAAAATTTAATTGAGCAGGAATTTGATTTACGGCCGGGGCAGATTATTACAGATCTTGCTTTAAACCAGCCTATCTATCAGTCTACAGCTGCTTATGGTCACTTTGGTCGGCCTGATTTGGATTTACCTTGGGAACGGACTGATAAAGCTGTTAGTTTAAAAGAAAAAGCAAATTTATAAGTTAAGTGATGCCGCCTGTTAGTAGGGCGGTATTTATTATTTTAAATATCGTTTTAAGTGATACTTTCTGGCAATAGCTATTAGCTGTCTGCTATGTGTCGTGTGCTATGAGCTAATTCAAAACCTTTAAAGAGATTTGAACTGTATTTATGATTTTGAATTTGCTCACGACTCATAACTCATAGCACACAGCTAATCAGGAGAATAATGACTATAGACTGTATTTGTTGTAAACTATAATAAAGGGAGGGATAAGGTGCCAGAAAAATTAGAGATTCTTATGATGTTTGATCATGATTTTACTACTCAACAATTATCTAGTCTGGAAGAATTAGATTCTTCAATTAAGCTAACAGAGGTTGGACCAGGTCAGGTTACTAGGGAGCTGATTCAGCAGGCAGAAGTTATTTTTGGTTGGCCAAAGGAGGAGCAATTAGCAGAAGCTAAAAACTTACAGTGGCTACATTTACCTAGTGCTGGAGCAAGTGAGTTTGTTGACCGGGATTTGTATCCTAATCAAGATGTGATTTTGACTAATTCTAGTGGGGTGTATGGTCTTCCGATTGCCGAACATGTGTTTAGCTTAATTTTAGCTTTTAATCGGAATTTACCTCAGTATCTAGAACAACAAGGAAAGAAAGAGTGGCAACCTTTAGAAGTTACTAAAGACCTGGCTAAGTCTCAGTTAGGAATTATTGGCTTAGGAGATATAGGAACACAAGTTGCTTGGCGAGCTCATGCTTGGGGAGCTAGAGTAGTAACAGTAGAAAAAAGTGTGGATCAGGTACCGGATTATGTTGATCAAGCTTATGATACTACAGGACTTAATCAGGTTTTACAGGAGTCAGATTATATAGTATTAGCTTTACCGATCACCGAAGAAACAAAAGGTTTAATTGGAACTGAAGAATTGCAATTGATGAAAGAGGATGCTTTTCTTGTTAATGTTGGTAGAGGAGGTTTAATAGATCAATCTGCTTTGCTACAGGCCTTAACTGAAGGTTGGATAGCAGGAGCTGGATTGGATGTTACTACTCCGGAACCATTACCTGAGGATAGTCCATTATGGGACTTATCAAATCTGTTATTAACTCCTCATCATGCTGGGTCTTCACCAACTAATCGAGTTAGAAGTTTCAATATCTTTAGTGAAAACCTAAAACATTATCTACAGGGAGAAGAATTGGAGAATGTAGTTGATTTTGAGGAAGGTTACTAAAAGTTAGAAAGTTGGCCCGGGATCTCCCGGGCTTTACCCTTGGAGATTGATAGTAGGTTGTAAGGTGTTTTGTTCTTTGAAATAACGACCTTGTTCTAAGAAAAGTTCAGTTATTTCTAATTGTAGATTTTTTAATGTAGGCTGAGATACTAATTTTTGTGGTTCAGTTTTATTTGCAATCCATTCAGTTAATTTTTTTCTTGTCTGTTTATAGGTAGCATTGATTAATTTATGACTATCAGTAGGTAAAGGTGTTAATGCTGTATATGCTTTTTTATAACTGATATTAATAATTTTCTTAATTTGATGAGCAAAGGACTTTAAATTAGTAGGAGTTTGATGATATTTTTCTTTAATTAAATCTAAAATTTTTTCTGAAATCACTTCTACTCCCCATTGTTTAGTATCAACTTTTAATTTTTCTTCTAAGTCTGGGTAGGATTCTTGGTGTTTTTCTTGGTTTTTATCAGGTTTGTACTCTTCTGTTAAAGTAAGAAAGTCACTGTGTCGTGGCTTCTTTTGTTGTTGGCCCTTATTTTGTTGAGCAGTATGGTCATTATGATATTGATTTGTCTTAACGATAGGGGACGTCTTTTTGATTTTTTTAATTTCATCTTGATTCATAGTAGCCCCTCCTTTAATAATATTATCGGAAATTTAAGTTAGATTATAATCCTGTTATAGTAGTGTTTAGGTTAGTTAGCTAGTCCTAAGGTAGTTAGAAGGCTATTTATTATAAAATTGATATATAGTTTTAGTAACTACTAATTAATTATATATTTATGTTGAATCAAGGAATTTAATTAGTAGTATTTAAGATAATACATATATAAAGTGAAAAAGGGAATTAGAAGATTATTGATGATGTAGAAGATAAAGATTTATCTGAGGAAGAGTTTGCTACTCAAGCTAAAAAGGCAAATAATATTTAAAGGAGAGAACTTATATGACGGCTAAGGATTTTTCTTTAACGGAAGCATTTGATGTTGGATGGCAGATTCTAAAGAATAATTTCACTTTATTCTTTTTACCAACTTTTTTGTGGTTTTCTCTATTACAGCTAGGAAGATCTTTTGGCTTTAAAGGGGAAGTTATTTTCAATCTACTTAGAGTGCTGGTTACTTATGGTGTAATTAATCTGATCTTTAAGTTATATGATGAGCAAGAAGCTGAATTTAAAGATTTTATCTTTGACTTTGATACACTAATTAAATTATTTATGTTTTTATTAAGCTTTTTAGTTTTATTAGGAGTAGTAGTTATGCCAATTGTAGTACTTAATATGGCTCTAAATTTACATCCGGAGTTAGTTTTAAGTATTTTATTGGTTGTTATATTAGGTGGCTTGGCTTATTTAAATACTAAGTTTTTATTTGCTAGTTATTTATTATTAGATAAAGAAATAGAATTATTTGCAGCTTTTAAAAAGAGTTTTGCCTTAACTAGAGGTGTCAGTATAAAAATATTTTTTCTATTATTTTTAGTAGTAGCTTTAATTACAGTTAGTTTAGTTCATCCTTTTTTGATACCACTGATTTTTGTAACCTATCCTAGTAGCTTAGGAGCTTGTGTATCTGCTTATCGTCAATTGGAGGAAAAAGCAAACTTTTAGGAAAATTATTTGACAAGCAAGGGGTTATGTGTTATTATTTTAAATGGATTGAGAAAGAAATTTTTAAACTACTAGGAGGAATTTGTATAATGAAAGAACAAGGTAATGTTAAATGGTTTGATGAGAAGAAAGGTTATGGATTTATTGAGCGAGAAGAAGGAGACGACGTATTCGTACATTTTTCTGCAATTCAGGAAGATGGATTCAAGAATTTAGAAGATGATCAATCAGTAGAATTTGAAGTAGTTGAGGGAGATCGTGGACCTCAAGCTGAAGATGTCGTTAAGCTATAACTAATATAGATTACGGCTGTGACCCCCGGAATTTTCCGGGGGTTTTGTTATTTTTTGTATGATTTATTTAGATAAGAAAGTATTGTAAAAATCAAAGGAATAATAAACTTATTATAGAAATTTAAATTTAAAGATTTAAAAATTAGAAAGAGAATAAGGATTAATATTCTTATTGCTAAAAGTAGTGAGGGATATAAAATGATAAGAAAGATATTTAGTGCAAGTAATGATGTAGTGATTTATCGGATTATTTTAGTGATCATAATCCTTTTATATCTTAGTTTTGGTTTAGTTTATAAAATAAGTGCTTCTGGAGTTGATCCTTTCCCTAGGCACCAAAGAGTGCTCACCTCTTTGTTATTTTTAATCGTTTTATTTTTTTCTTTTGTTAGTGATGTAATAAAAAGTAATTTATATAAAATAATCTATTTACTGATATATATTTCTACCTTCCAGCTGATATATTTTGCTTATGTGAATAAATATTCAATAAATTATGCAATTAGTATTTTAGCAGTAATTATAGTTGCTGATTTTATGTTGAGAACAATCTTGCAATTAAGATATTATAATGCAATTATTGCTTTAATAGTTAGTTTATCTGTTTTTTTAACTTCTGATTCTTTGCTAAATAAGCATTTATATGTGTTTGTTGTACTCTTAATCAGTTTTACATCTTATGTTATTCATAGTTTAAGATTACAATTTTTAGCTGAGCTTAAAGAGAGTAAAGAAAGATATTTTACCTTATATGAACAACAAGATATTTTATTAAATAACATAGAAATTCAAGTCTGGTATTTAAAAGATATAAATAAATATGGAATTGTTAATGACGCACATGCTAATTTTTTAGGAAGTAGCAAAGAAAAATTGAAAAATAAAAATATAAGGTCACTTTTTAGTCCTCAACAAGCTAAAAAGTATATTGCTCTTAATAGGTTAGTTTTTAACAACAAGAAACAAATTGAATTTGAGTCCTGGATTAAAAATTATCAAGGAGAAAAAAGACTATTATTAGTTACTATGTCACCTAAATTAGATGAAGATAACCAAGTTGAATATTTAATCTGTAATGCTAAAGATATAACTGAAAATAGAAAAGCTAATCAGAAAATTGAATATTTGAATTTTCATGATAGCCTAACTGGGTTGTATAATAGGAGAGGATTTGAACAAAAACTTAAAGAATTAAATTCTAAAAGCCAATTACCATTAAGTATGATAGTGGGGGATATTAATGGACTTAAGTTAACTAATGATGCCTTTGGTCATCAAGTTGGAGATAAGTTATTAGCAGAAGCAGCTCAAATATTAAAAAATTCTTGTAGAAAAGAAGATATAGTGGCTCGATGGGGCGGGGATGAATTTGTAATTTTGTTACCTCGAACTACTAAAGAAAATACTAAGAAAATATGTTCCCGAATCAAGAAAAAATGTAAGCAAAGGAATCTGGACTTGTTAGAAGTTAGTATTAGTTTAGGTTATGCAACTAAAACAAATATTAATGAAGATATAGATGAAGTGTGGAAAGAAGCTGATGATTGGATGTATAATAAAAAATTGAGCGAAAGTAAAAGTTTTCACAATAGTGTTATTTCTTCCTTAGAAGAAACGTTGAAAAAGAAAACTAATGAAACTGTAGAACATAGTAAACGGGTAAAAGAATTAGCTTTAGAAATAGGAAGAGAATTAAATTTATCTGATTCTAAATTAGATAATTTAAAATTGCTTGCTAGATTACATGATTTAGGTAAAGTAGCAATTTCCAATCAAATACTTTTAAAGCCGGGTTCTTTAACTGAAGAAGAATGGGAAGAAATGAAAAGGCATCCTAAAATAGGGTTTCAAATTGTAGAATCCTCTTCCGGATTATATGATATTGCCCAAGGTATTTTAAGCCATCATGAATGGTGGGATGGATCAGGCTATCCGCAAGGTTTAAAACAGGAAGAAATTCCACTTAGTGCTAGAATAATTTCTATTGTAGATGCTTATGATGTGATGACTAATAATCGCCCTTATAAAGAAGCCATGAGTAAACAACAAGCGTTAGAAGAAATAAAAGCAGGAGCTGGGAGTCAATTTGATCCCCAACTAGCAGATTTATTTATTGAACTTGTGGATGATAGGAGGGGAAATAATGGCTATAGAAAGTAAACAGCCAGTTACTAAGTTTGTTTCTTATTAGCAGGGAAATATTTAAATCAAGCCCTTCCTATTTATCCTGCTAATCCCCAGGCTAATGAGTTGTTGGAAAAGATAAAGTAGTAATAAGATCTATAACAGAGGTGATTAACTTGCAAATATTAATAGCTCCGGATTCATTTAAAGGAAGTCTGACTGCTAGCGAAGTAGCTAACAATTTGGAGCAAGGATTAAAAAATGCTAGTGACCAATTAACAGTAGAGAAAGTTCCTTTGGCAGATGGAGGAGAAGGAACAGTTGACTCTTTAATTGCTGCTACAAATGGTCAACTAATAACCACAGAGGTAGTTGGCCCATTAGGAGATAAGGTTGAAGCTTACTTTGGGATTTTAGGAGATAATGACACAGCAGTGATTGAGATGGCTGCTGCGTCTGGATTACCATTAGTTCCAGAAGAAAAGAGAGATCCGACCAAGACCACTACTTATGGTACTGGAGAATTGATTAAAGCTGCTTTAGATCAAGGCTGTAGAAATTTAATTATTGGGATTGGAGGTAGTGCTACTAATGATTGTGGAGTAGGTATGGCGCAGGCACTAGGAGTCAAATTTCTAAATTCTAAAGGAACAGAAATAGGTTTTGGAGGAGGTCAGTTAGAACAGATAGAAAAGATTGATTTATCTAATAGGGATCCTAGACTTAAGGAGACTACTATTCAAGTTGCTTGTGATGTAGATAATTCTCTTTATGGTAAACAAGGAGCTGCTTATGTTTATGCCCCCCAAAAAGGAGCCACTCCTGCTATGGTGGAAAGATTGGATCAAGGTTTGCAACAAATTGCTGCTGTAATCAACTCAGATTTAGGAATAGAGGTTAATGATATTTCAGGAGCAGGCGCAGCAGGAGGGCTAGGAGCTGGCTTATTGGCTTTTTTAGAGGCTGATTTGAAGTCAGGAATAGATATTATATTAGAAGCTATTAATTTTGCAGAAAAGGTGAAAACAGCAGATCTTGTTATAACAGGTGAGGGATTGATTGACTCACAGACGATTTATGGTAAGGTGCCTGCTGGAGTTGCTCGAGTGGCTAAAAAATATTCATTGCCGGTAATTGGGGTAGCAGGTAGCTTAGGTCCTCAGGCTGATAAAGTTTATGAAATAGGGATTGATGCTTGCTTTTCTATAATTAATAGACCATTAGAATTAGAGGAGGCTATGGAAGAAACACCAGAGTTATTAGTAGAAACTGGAGCAAATATTGGACGAATGTTAATTACTACTTAGCAGTTAGGTGTTTAACTGCTAAGTAGCTAATAAAAAGGAGGGATTTAGTGTCAGTAGACTTAATAAACTATCAGATTATTAATAATTTTGAAAATAAGCAGGAATTATTATTACTTTCCTGAATAATAATACATAGAGGCAATATTGGTATTTTTAATTAGATTTAGTAATAACTAATTAAAATTAATTCAATAATTTAAAGGGGGAATTATTAATGGGTATTGAAAGAAGAGACCTTTATAAGTGTGATATTTGTGGTAATGTAGTAGAAGTTGCTGAAGCTGGAAAACCTGCTTTAGTATGTTGTGGAGAAGATATGAAAAAATTAGAGGAACAAACTGAGGATGCAGCTAATGAAAAACATGTTCCAGTAGTTAATGAAGTAGAAGAAGGCGTTGAAGTTGTAGTTGGAACAACTTTGCATCCAATGGAAGAGGAACATTCCATTAGATTTATTGAAGTTTTAACTGCTGATCAAGTACTAAGAGCTGAATTGAGTTCTAGTGATGAACCAAAAGCTGTATTTGCTGTTGCTGCAGATGAAATACTCAAAGTTAGAGAATATTGTAATGTACATGGATTATGGAAAAATTAAATAAAATCTAAAGATAAAGAGCCACAGGAATATTCCTGTGGCTCTTTATCTTTAGGTGAAACTATAAAAAATATTTTTAGAGCCATTAAAGATGATAAAGTATCAGATTTAGTTGATGAATATTATGTTAGATGGAAGTATGAGTTAAAGTAGCCTAATTGGTAAGATAATACTATAATGAGCTCCCTCATTTAGGTTAAAGAATGGTAACTAACTACTTATTCATATAAATGAAAGTGGTCAATGGATATATATGATATAATAGAAAAATGGTTGGTCATCTTTATATGAACCTATACGGAACTATAATTCCAGCAGCACCTTGGACTATCGGTCCGATTGCTATTGCAGTGATAGCTGCTAGTATAGGAATTTAAATTATTAGTGGCATGATTATGCGAGATTAATGTGGGGACTAGTTTAAATTGGCTGTTTTTTATAATTGGAATTTATTAGAATAATTTTTTTGGTATAAACTAAAATTAGAAAAAGTAATTTTTAAGTAAATAGTTGATATATAAACTGTAATGAATTTCAAAAAAGGAGGGCCAATAGTGGCGCAGTCTGAATTAGTCGATAGAACAACAAGATTATTTGATTATTTAGATGATATAGTTAAATTAGGACATAAAGTTGTTTATAGATTAGAAGATCATAATAAGTTTTTATTATATCAAGATCAGTTACCAGAAGTTGATGATATAAAGATAGCAGATCAGTTTTATCATTTACAAGATTCATTATTAGAATTAAAAAGAAGTGACTTACCTCCCCAACCTACTTTACCTACTATTTTAGAAGGTTGGGTTGAAGTAGCAGAGGATCCTACTACAGAACCAAAGATTATTAGCCCTCAACTGGAAAAGGAAGCTAAGGGCAAGAGAAAATTTTATGATCTTCCTGAACGAAGAATTGCTTTTATAGAATACATAAAAAAGTGGCGCGAATGGGCCAAAGAAGTACAGCCTTTACAGGAAAATATAAATTTATTTGATGAGTTATTTAATGTGCATAAAGAATTACAGTACGAAGAAAATTTAGAGTTAGTATTAGGTTATGGTTTAGTAGTCTGGAAAGAAAATAATCAATTAATTAAACATCCTTTATTAACCCAAAATATGATCATTAAACATCAGGCTAAAGAAAATAAAATGAAAGTTGTAGTTCCTGATGATGCAGACTGGAGTTTGGAATTAGAACCACTAATTGATATAGGGGTTACTAAGGTAGAGAATATAAGAAAGGTATTTAATGATTTAAAACATGAACATGATAATCCATATTTAGATTTATTTTATGAAGCTAGTGGTTTAACAGCAGATGGAAGAGTAGTTGATTTTGCTAAACAGAATTTAAGGCCAACTAAAAATTTAAAAATAGTTAATGGTTGGGTTCTATTTGTAAGAAAAAGAAATCAAAATGAACTACTGAAGGATATTAGAGAGTTTAATCGGCAATTAGAAGAAGAAGACATTAAGCTACCTGGTAGCTTAGAAAGAATAATTTCTGAACCAGAACAGGATTCCTTTAGTTGGGAGCAAAGAGATTTTCATGATGAATGGACAGGATTATTAGACCAAGAAGTTTTATTTCCTAAAGCTGCCAATGAGGAACAGATCCAGATTTTAGATTGTTTAGAACAATCAGATGGAGTACTTGTGCAAGGGCCACCAGGAACTGGTAAGAGTCATACAATTGCCAATTTAGTTTCTCACTTCATGGCTCAGGGGCAAAGAGTATTAGTCACTAGTCAAAAAGATCAAGCATTAAAAGTTTTAAGAGATATGTTACCAGAGTCTTTACGAGCATTATGTATGAGTGTCTTACAAGATGATGCTAATCGGAAACAAAAGCTAGAAGAAGCGGTTTCTTATATTTCAGAAATTGTATCTAATGAACAACATAGTAAATTAAAAGAGGACGTTAAGGAACTAAAGGATAAATTTTCTACTCACAAAAAACGATTACAAAAGATTGAAACAGAGCTTAAACACCTAGCTGAAGCCGAGCTGCAAGTTATGACTGCTAGTTTAAATTATCCTTTAACCCCAGCAGAAGTAGCTAAAAAGATAACAGAGGAAGAAAGTGATTATGATTGGTTTATTGACCAACCGGATTATAAAGCTAAGAGAACTAAACTAGATAATCAAGATGTTATTAAGTTAGAAGCTGAAATTCCTATAACCGATAGTGAGTTCGAAGAATTAATAACTTTACGAGCTAAGTTATTACCAAGACTTAATGAGTTATCTAATTATAAAATTCCCAAGTTAAGTAACTTAGTTACACCGGAAGAATTTAGGGAGTTGGCTCAAGGTTTAGACAAAATTAATCAATTAGAAGAAAAAGCTGCTGATTATTTTTCTGATTTATTGTTAACAGCTGATCAAGATTTAGATCAAGTTCTTACTCTAGTAGCAGAGGGGGTAGAAGTTTATAATTTAATTAAAGGTTCTTGGGCCTATACTTTAATTAAGGAAAAAACTGAACTTAAAGATCAATTACAGGATGCAATAGATGAATTAGATTCTATTTTTATCACAATAGATAATTTACAACAAAGTTTAAGCTTAATGACTAATATAGAATTAAAGTCTGATGTTGCTTTAGTTGATTATAAAGATTTTGTAGATTATGTTTTAGAAAGAGTAAAATCAGGGAAAGACCTTTGGAGTTGGTTAAGCTTTATTACTAAATTCTTTGATGGAGGTAAAGCAGAAGCTTTACAAGAGGTAAGAGTTAATAATAAACAACCTAGTGAGCAAGAAGATTGGCAACAAGTAAAAAAATATATTGAATTAAAATTAAAGATTAATGAATTTATAACAGCTTGGTCAGGATTAAGACAGAATCTAGGTAATCAATTACCAGAATTATCAGCTGAAGCTGATTTTCAATCAATTAAAGAAGTTCATCAGAAACTAAAGTCTGCTTTTGAATACCAATATCAACTAAAACCTAAATTACAGACTGAATTAGCACAGAGTATAGTAGGAGTAGATAAAGTTATAGACCAAAGATTAGACCAAGAGTTAGAGAATATTTATCAAGCGTTAAAAATTAAGCAAGAGCAAAAAGAATTTACCGAGGCTAAAAAAACTTATCAAGAATTAAAAGAGAACTTAACTATTTTGCAAGAAGAGAAGGCTCATCCAGTAGTAGAAGATTTAGTAGCTTGTTTACCTGCTGATTTGGCCCAAGTTAAAGAAAAAACTTCACAGTGGGAAGTAAGTTATAAACAAGTTAAAGAATTAGAAAATTTTACTCCTGATTATCAACAGTTTAAGAAATTAGTGGATAAGTTAGCAACTCAAGCTCCTAATTGGGCCAATAACTGGTTAGATCCTAATTTAAAACAAGAAGATCTTCAGCTTAATAGTTGGGAAGAAGCTTGGGAACATGCAATTTTAGATTCTTATTTAGATGATATAGCTCAGAGAGAAAGTAAAATTGCTCAATTAGAAACAGAACAAGAGAAATTTGAACAAGAGTTAAGAGATATAAAAGAAAAGTTAGTATTAGTAATGACTAAATTAAATCTACAAGAGAATATATCTCAAGCAGATGTGAATGCTTTAAATGCTTGGAAGAAAGCGATTAAAAGATTAGGTAAAGGAACAGGTAAGTATGCACCAAAATGGAGAAAAGAGGCGCAAAAGCATATGCAAGAAGCAAAAAATGCTGTTCCAGTCTGGGTAATGTCTGTCTATAGAATTTCAGAAACAATTCCTAAAGAATTTGGTTGTTTTGATGTCTTAATTATAGATGAAGCAAGCCAATGTGATATCAGAAGTTTATTAGCTTTATCTAGAGCTAAGAAGGTAATAGTAGTAGGAGATGACCAACAGATCAGTCCAAGTGCAGTAGGAATTCCTCATGACCAAGTAAACTCTTTTATTGAGCAGCACTTAGAAGATGTACCTTATAGTAATATGATGGATTTAAAAACTAGTCTGTATGATATAGCAGATATGTTATTTGATGCTCAAGCTAAATTAATGTTAAAAGAACACTTCCGTTGTGTGCCAGAGATCATAGAGTTTAGTAATCAAGAATTTTATAATCAGGAAATATTACCATTACGAAATGTACCTGAATCAGAAAAATTAAAACCTACATTAGAAAGTAATCTTATCGAAGAAGGGTATATAGATGATAGAGGTAGAATAAATAAACCAGAAGCAGAAGCTATTTGTAAAAAGTTAAAGGAATTAGCTAATGATCCTCGGTATGAAGATAAAACATTTGGCGTTATTTCTTTAAAGGGTAAAGCACAAGCAAAATACATTTTTAATGAGATAGATAATCATTTAACTCCTAGAGAACAGGAGGAACATGACTTTTTAGCTGGTGATGCTTATGCCTTCCAGGGAGATGAACGAGATGTAATTATTTTATCAATGGTAGTAGCAAATAATCGTAGATTTAGAGCTTTGACTAAAGAAAGTGAAAAACAACGATTTAATGTAGCAGTTAGCAGAGCTAAAGATCAGTTGATTTTATTCCATTCTGTAGAATTAGGAGCGGATTTACAGAATCTAAAAGATATGCGTTATAAATTACTAAACTATATCGAGAATGGAATTGTCGGCCGAGAAGAACTAGAGAATCCAAAAGAAGTGATGGATTCTCCTTTTGAAGAAGAAGTTTATGATTGGTTAACAGAGAGGGGGTATCAGGTTACTCCTCAAGTAGAGGTAGGAAACTATAGAATTGATTTGGTAGTTGAAGGAATTAAGAATCGTTTAGCAGTAGAATGTGATGGAGATAGATGGCATCCACCAGAAAAATGGTGGGATGATAGAATGAGACAGCGTCAGCTAGAGAGAGTAGGTTGGAAGTTCTGGCGAGTATCAGGAACTGAATTCTATAGAGATCCTGAAGGAGCTATGAAGTCGATTCTACCTCGGTTAGAAGAGTTAGGTATTAAGCCAAGGCTAAAGGAAGAAATTAAAGAAGTAGCAGTTACTAAAGAAGAATAAAAGTTGGGTTATACCCCTGAGTATAACACTCAGGGGTATAATTAAGCTTATATTAAATAGTTTTTAACTTATAATTCTTGGTTTAAATCTATAATGTACATATTTTTTTCGGGTATCTTATACTTTTTAATTTCTTCTTTAGTTGCTTTATGGATTGGATATCTTTTTCTCTTTTTTATGTCAAACCCAATTACTTTTTTAGCTAGATTTTTACTATTAATACATAATGATTTTGTTTTTCCGCTACTTTCTTTAAGATAAAATGCACCATCTTTTTTTTCTGATAATAAATTCATTCCTAGCAAGTTTTCATCTTGGTTAAGTCCTAACATTGCCCATCTTTTATCCACTCCGATTAAGTTAGTTGCTTTTTTGCTAATATAGATTCTACGAGGGCTAATTGAAACAAAACATTCTTCTCCTGAGCCATTAGATCCACTTGATAACTCACGACTGTCCAAGATATCCCAGTCCACTGTAATCACCTCCCACCTTTGTTCATTATCATTTATATTAGTTTTGTTTTTAGGATATGAAGAATTAATATTGGCTCTCTAGAAGAGATTTTATTATAAAGCATAAAAGAATCAATTCTTTTAAAGGTTGGTTTCTTTTTAGTAATTATTATAATCTAGGAAGGATAATAGTCTTTTATATTTAAATCTTAATTAGTAGAGGGTAAAGAACATAGAATAAAAATATTAATTAGGAGGATTAAATATATGTCAAAAGCTAAAGTTGGATTTGAAGAAGATTTATGGAAAGCAGCAGATAAGTTAAGAAATAATATGGATCCTGCTAAATATAAGCATGTTGTATTAGGATTAATATTTTTAAAGTATATTTCTGATTCTTTTGAGGAACGGTATCAGGAATTAGAAGAGATTGAATATGCTGACCCAGAGGATAAAGATGAATATTTAATGGAGAATATCTTTTGGGTGCCTAAAGAAGCTCGTTGGAAGAATATTAAGGCTAATGCTAAAAAGCCAGAGATTGGGCAGATTATTGATGATGCAATGGTAGCAATTGAGAAGGAGAATAGTAGATTAAAGGGAGTATTGAGTAAGAATTATTCGCGATCCACATTAGATAAAAGAGTATTAGGTGAATTAGTAGATTTAGTTAGTAATATAAAAGTAGGCGATAAAGAAAGTAAATCAAAGGATGTATTAGGTCGGGTTTATGAGTACTTTTTATCTAAATTTGCTAGTGCAGAAGGTAAAGGTGGAGGGGAGTTCTATACTCCACATTCTATAGTTAATCTATTAGTAGAGATGGTTGAACCCTATGAAGGTAGGGTGTATGACCCTTGTTGTGGTAGTGGTGGTATGTTTGTACAGAGTGAAAAGTTTGTTGAAGAACATCAGGGGAAATTAGATGATTTGTCTGTCTATGGTCAAGAATCTAATCCTACTACCTGGAGATTGTGTCAGATGAATTTGGCGATTCGAGGAATTGAAGGGAATCTAGGTGGTAAGCCTGCTGATAGTTTCCATAATGATTCACATAAGGATTTAAAAGCTGATTATATCTTAGCTAATCCTCCATTTAATGTAAGTGATTGGGGAGGAGAACATCTGGCTGATGATAGAAGATGGAGATATGGAATCCCGTATAATGGTAACGCTAATTATGCTTGGATTCAACACTTTATTCATCACTTGGCTCCAAATGGAACGGCAGGTTTTGTACTAGCTAATGGTTCACTATCAACTAACCAATCGAATGAAAGAGAAACTAGAGAAAGTATATTAGAACATGACTTGGTAGATTGTATTGTAGCTTTACCTAATAAATTATTCTACTCGACTGGAATTCCAGTTAGTTTATGGTTTTTAACTAGAAATAAAGCAAAACCTAATGAAAGAGAAAGAAGAGGAGAAACATTATTTATAGATGCTCGAAAACAAGGAAGACTAGTTGAACGAGCTCATCGAGAATTAACAGAAGAGGATATTCGGAAAATAGCCGATACTTATCATGCGTGGAAACAACCAGAGAAACAATTGAGAGTCGATAATGAAGAATTGATGGTTGAAACTAAAGATAAAGAAGAAATAAAACGAGGAGAACATTTAGAAGTTAAAGAAGAGGAAGAACAAGCAATAATTGAATATGAAGATGTAAAAGGATTCTGTAAATCGGCTACACTAGATGAAATCAAGGAACATGAATATATCTTAACGCCAGGTCGATATGTTGGTATTCCTGAGAAAGATGAAGATGATGAGCCATTTGAAGATAAAATGGATAGATTAACTGATGAATTAGCTGAACAATTTGCGAAGTCTAATAAGTTAGAAGATGAGATTCGAGAAAACTTAAAGGAAATTGGATTTGAATTTTAGGAGAAAGGGGGGGATAGTATGGAAGGTAAAACTGAATGTAAGGATAGTTTAATAGGTGATATACCTTATGATTGGGAAATTAAAACAGTTAAGGAATTAATGGATGAAGAAGTTTTATATAAACCTTTAGATGGTAATCATGGAGGTAGACATCCTAAAAGTAATGATTATGTTGATTCTGGGATTCCATTTATAATGGCTGCTGATATTAGTGATGATGGGCAGATAGATTTTAATAGTTGCAAATTTATTAAGAAGGAACAAGCAGATAATTTGAGAAAAGGATTTTCAGAAAATGAGGATGTACTGTTATCTCATAAGGGTACTATAGGTAGAACAGCAATAGTAGAGAATATAGATACAGAGTATATAATGTTAACGCCTCAGGTAACCTATTATAGAATAAAGGATACTAATAAATTAGATAATTATTTTCTTAAATATTATTTTGATTTTCATAAATTTCAAGGTTTATTAAAAAATTGGGCTGGTGGTTCTACAAGGCTATATTTAGGAATTACAGCTCAAAGGAAACTACCAATTTTATTACCTTCTTTAGAAGAACAAAAAGAAATAGCAAATATATTATCAACAATTGATCAAAAAATAGAAATAAATAATCAAATGAATGAAACTTTAGAAGAAATGATACAATCAATATTCAAAGGTTGGTTTATTAAATTTAATCAATTTGAAGATGCAAATTTTGCAGATAGTGAATTAGGTGAAATTCCTGAGGGATGGGATATAGTTGAATTTGGTGATTTGTTTGAGTTTGTAAAAGGAAAAACGCCAGAAGATAAAGTTAAGGAGAAAAAAGAAGGATATTTAAAGTATTTAACTATATCAGTTTTAACTGGTAAAAAGAAAAGATATGGTAAACCCGAAAATGTAGTTTTAGCTGATGAGAATGATACAATGATGGTAATGGATGGTTCTAGGTCTGGGAAAGTTTTTTTCGGTTTATCTGGAATAGTAGCATCTACTTTAGCTAAAATAAAACTTATAGATGATAGAGTTTCAAAAGAGTTTATATACCTTCTATTGAAATATTATGAGGAAGAGTTTATGAATAATACTACAGGTTCTGCAGTTCCTCATGCTGATAAAAAATATATATTAAATAAAAAAATTGCTTTGCCTAAAGATAATGGTGTGTTGAAAAAATTTGAACAGATAACTAAAAGTTTAAGAACTAAAATAATAGAAAATAAAGAAGAAAATCAAGCTTTAAAAGAATTGAGAGACGCTTTACTTCCTAAGTTGATGTCAGGGGAGATAAGAATTAATGAATAAAGAGTAAAGAATAGATAATAAATAGAAAAATCAATTAAAGATAGAGGATATCACTAATCACGGAGGGTTTTTTAAGACTCGTAGGGAAATACGAATTGACAATTGATAATTGAAAATTAAAAGAAAGAATTTAAATTAAAAATAATAAAATAGAGTTTATGTTGTACCGGGCTAGGAAGTCCGGTATTTTTTATAGGAAGTGATTTTAATATTTAAGAAAGTATGGTATAATAATGTTAATAATTGGTTACAATATAAAATACAATATAACAATAAAGTAAATAAATAATAACATTATGTTGAGATAATTATATATTATTATAGGAGGTGTAATAAGATGAATATTGCTAAAGTAATTGGCGAGAATTTAAGAAAGATGCAAGATAAGTATAATTATAGCCAAGAAGAGATGGGAGATATTATTGGTGTTACTCGTCAGACTATAGCTAGGTATTTAAATGGAGAAAGGGTATTAGATAGTGGTAAGTTATATCAGATTGCAAAACATTTTAATAAATCAATTGATTATTTTTTAACTGAGGATAGTGAAGTGGTTGATATTGGTTTTATGTTTAGAGCTGATGATCCTGAGAATAATTTTGATAAGGAGTTAAGGGAGAAAATAAGTAAAAGGTTTAATCTTTATCATGAGATAATTGAATTGAGTGATATTCAAATTAAGGATTATATTCCTGAAGAGTATAATCTAGAGCTCAAAGGAGATAAGTTATCTGATAAGGAGAAGAAAATAATTGAAAAAATTGCTGAAAAGCAGAGAAGGTATATGGGAGTAGATGATGCTCTTAATATTAATGTTTTTACTTTATTTGAAGAGAATAATATAAATATTGTAGCTCAAGAGATTGATGATCAAAATTTAGATGCGTTATCAGCTTATTCTAAAGATAAGGGAGCTTTTATTTTTATTAATGATCGAGAGGATATTCCAGAGGAGAGAAAGGTTTTCTCGGTTGCTCATGAATTAGGTCATTTAATCTTACATCGAGAGGAATATAGTAAGGAATTTAATGAATTAAAATATAGTAATTCAAAAATTAAGGATATTAGAGAGAAAGCAGCCGATCATTTTGCTATGTCATTTTTAGTACCCGGGAAGGTATTTGAGGGTTATAGTTATTATTTTGATGGTTATGTTGATTTGGACTTAATTATTGAGAAAAAACAGGAGTTTGGAGTAAGTGCTAAGTGTTTAATTATGGCGTTAAAGGAGAATGGTTTAATTGATGGAAGGATTTTAGGAGCATTGTTTAAGAGATTAAGGGAAAAGGGATTTGAGACTAAAGAGCCTAATTCAAGAGAATATATTAAAAAGAATGAGAAGTTAGTTGCTTTAGTTAGAAAATTAGTTATTGAGGAGAAAATCACTGTTAATAAAGCCGCTGAAGCCTTAAATTTATCTGTTTTAGAGATGAGAAAGAAAGTTAAGAGGTGGAAGAATACTGGATACGAATCGGCTTAAGAATTTTTATGGTAAAAGTGTAGTTCTTGATAAAAATATATTAACTGATTTTATGGAGTTAACAGCGGCTTTGGAAGAAAATTATATGCTTATATTAAATCAATTATTTAGTGAAGTTATTATCCCAATACCTATTTTGGAGGATGAGAATATTCATGATAGTTTAGATGATTTAGAGTATAAAGAGGGAGTTTTTGAAACTAATTTAGGATTTGGTATTTTTAAGGAATTAGGAAATTCTGGTGATAAAATGGCTAAAAAGTTATCTGAGTATGATAGACATGTAATAGCTATTGCAGGAGAAGCAGATATACTGGCAATTAGTAATGATAAGCCTGTAAGAGAAATATGTAAAAAGTATGATATAGAGATTACTGGAGCTTTAGGTGTTATTTGTTCGGCTTATGAGAATAATTTGATATCTTTTGAAATAATGAAACAAGGACTTAAATTTTTATTTTCTGAGGAGTCTACTTGTTATTTGAGTAATAGATTGAAAGATATAGTTTTTGGACATTATTCGATTGAATGATATTTTAAAGCAGTTGGGCCTTAACAAGGTCTCGGCTGCTTTTTTTATTGTGTGCCTATTTGATCTTCTTGTAATAAAAGAAGGAATAATAGTTGATATTATCCACTTGGTTATTTGTAGAAAAATGTTATTTTTTAGATATAAAATGGATTATTGGTTTTATTATGAAGGAAAATAGAGTTACATATTGAAATGTAATTATTAGGAAAGATAAAGGAGGTGTAAATATGTCTTTACGTGAGGATTTTATCTCTGCAATTAAAAATAAGAAATTAGTAGAGATAGTGTTTGATAGTAAAGAAAAGGGAAGAATCACTAGAAAATGTGTTCCATTTGATTTTGGCCCGAGTCGAAAGTATAAGGATAAGCGAAATAGATTTCATTTTCATGATCTAAATAGTCCTGAAGGATCTCATGTTTTATCTATATTACCTGGACAGTTGGTTGATTTGAAGATATTAGAAAAAAGCTTTAAACCAGGTAATTATGTACATTGGGAACCTAATTGGTTTGTAGATAGAGATTGGGGACAATATTCTTAAAACAAAAGGAGTGATATTTATGGCAATTGGTGATACTTATAATACTGGTAATACTTCATCTGCTAATGCTTATTATGAATGGGTAAGATATGTTGATGGTACGACTACTCCTAGACCAACGGCTGAGGAAAAGAAGATTCGATTAAAAAGAGGGGAGGTTTTTTCTCCTATAAATTCTTGTGATAAAGGTGCTATTTGGCGAATGACTTCATATGCATAATAGTTGAATTAATTGTTTTTTAGTGCCGGGGTTTCTTCGGTACTTTTTATTTTGTCAATTTAAAGGGAATAAGGGAAGAATATAGAAATAACTATTTAGGAATATAATTACTAAATATACTTATTTTTTTATTTTATCGAAATATGTTAAAAATATATGGAGGGATATATAAAGTTAAAATTGAGAGAATTATTGATAATATTATGAAAAAAGTAAGTCGAAGATTCAGATATAATATTAGAAAATCAGTTTGAAATTTAGTTTTTACACATCTAGAAAATAAAAGATTTATAAGTTATAAAGAATTAGTAATTAAAAATAATTTATCTGAGCACCTAGGTTATGCTCTTAATGGATTTTCTAATGTACATAATAGAAGAACAGTTATTGAGCTTAGATTTTATGATGGTAGAACTGATCTTTTTAGAACAGTAGATGATTGAAAATTTTGGAATGAATTATTGAATAAGTATTCAAAGGTTAAAAATATTGATAAGTAGTAGTAATTATTAATGTATGTTTAGTTTTTTATGATAAAGCGCGATTACAAGCTATAATAAATTCCTTTCATATTAATAGGGAAAGTAGATTTATATGGGGAATGGATAAGTTAGATGAGATTTGGACTGATTACTTTTGTGATTTGAGGAAAATCAGCAATAAATCAGAGTTTAATTTAAACTTAAAAAAATAAGAAATCTAAAGGAGGTAAAAATTCATTGTATATTAAATCAGTTTCAATTAAGAATTTCAGAAATTTTGAAGATATGACTATAAATTTTTGTGATGGTTATCAAACTATAATAGGAGAAAATAATATAGGGAAAACTAATTTATTATTTGCTATAAGATTAGTTTTGGACAGGCAATTATCTTATAAAGTTAGAAACTTAAAGATTAAAGATTTTAATGGATATGAAAAACCTTGTTTAGATAATCATATTATGATTAGTGTGGAGTTAAGTGGAGTTAATTTAGATTCACATCCTCTTTTTCATTGCTTAAAAATTTCAAATGATACAATGAGGGTAACTTATGTTTATGCTCATAAGAATAAGTTTGATGGTACATTAGATGAGATGGAAGAATGCAAAATAGAAGATTTTAACTGGCAACTTTATGGTGGAGGTAATAGTTTAAAATTTGAAGAGATAGTCAATTCACAAAAAAAGATTTATTTAAGAAATTTAGATGGAATAAATGTTTTTTATCTTAATGATTTTAGGAATATATATAGTGATTTAAGAGGTAAAAATCAATCTTTATTAAGTAACTACTGTCAATCCAGAGAAAATAGTGATGATGAATTAGAAAAAGTAAGTAGTATTTTGAAAAATTCAACTGAGCAGCTTAATGATTTATCTTTTATACCAAAAATGGAACGAGATATAAATACTAATAATTTAAATATTGCAGGGGATTATTTTTCTCCGTCTATTTCACTTGGATTTTCTTCTGATTTTGATGAAGATATTTGGAATGAATTAGAGCTTCTTTATAAACCAGTAAAAAATAAAGAAGTGCCTATTAAAACATTAGGTTTAGGAGAAAAAAATCTATTATATTTAACATTGTTTATTGCCGAACTTGAAAATGAAAAAGAATTAGATGAAATAAATATAGTTTTAATTGAAGAACCAGAGGCACATTTACATCCTCAACTGCAAAAAATTCTTTTTTCTAATTTACAAGATCTTTCTTCAACACAAGTTTTGATGACATCTCATTCTACTCATATTGCTAGTGATTGTAAGTTTAAGAATTTATCTTTACTATATGAAGATGAAAATAAAAAGGTAGATTCTTTTTCTCCTTTTTTAACTGCAGATTTTACTTATAGGGAAGAAAATTTATTAAAAAGATATCTAGATGCTACTAGAAGTGAATTATTTTTCTCTTCAGCGGTTATTTTAGTTGAGGGAGTAGCAGAGCAGTTTATAATACCTGCTATATGTGAAAAAAAGTTTGGAATTGATCTTGCTGAATATAATATTTCTATAATTCCGATATATGGGAGACATTTTTCTAATTTTATGAAATTTTTTCAAGATAAGCACCTAGAAATACCAGTTGCAGTAATTATTGATGGAGATAAAAAAGAAATAGAAGATGAAGAACAAAAATATACAACTGCTGTAAAAAATGCTCTAGCTTTAGAAATTGAGGATAGAGTTGAAGTTTTTAATGGAGAATATACTTTAGAAATTGATTTGTTTCCATACGAAACTAATGAAGACTATTTAAGAAATTGTTTTATTAAACTTGGTCATAACCAATCGTATAATGATTTAATTAAATATGAAAGTGATAAATGGAGTGAAAAACTGATTACAAAAATAGATAAGACAATAAAGAAAGGTAGATTTGCTCAACAGCTAACTTTAGAAATTGATAAAGAATTTGAAATCCCTAGTTATATTGAAGATGCAATAAGATTTATAGCTAGGAAAAAAGGTATTGAATTAGAATGAAAGATTTAAATAAAAAACAAAAAGATGCTGTTGAAGAGTCTGGAAATGTTTTAGTCTCTGCTTCACCTGGTTCTGGAAAAACAAGAACTTTATTAGGACGAGCTAAGTATAAGCTTGAAGAAATGCCTAAGGGGAAAACTTTGGCCCTTATTACGTATACTAATGCTGCAGCAGATGAAATAAGTTCACGATTAGATAGTAAGAAAGATTTTTTTGTGGGAACAATTCATAAGTTTTGTTTAGAGTATATATTACGACCATTTAGTTGGTTATATGATTGGAAACAACCTGAAATTATAAGTTATGAGCAAAAAAATAATTTTATAAATATTTTAAAGAAACATAAAGAAATAGATTTACAAATTAGAGATCTGAATAAGATAAAACGAAATTTCCAGGGGAAAATAAATACTTCTGTAGATTGGAGGAATGAATATTCCTTAAAAAAAATAGCAAGTTATTATTTTAAATACTTAGATCATTATCAATTAATAGACTTTAATGAAATACTTTATAGATCATATAAAATAGTTAAAGAAAATGATTTTGTATGTACTTCATTAGCAAATAAATTTTATGAAATTTTAATAGATGAATTTCAAGATACAAGTAAATTTCAGTATAAAATTTTTAAAATGATTAATTCGAAAAATAAATGTAGTTTTTTTATGGTTGGAGACCCTAAACAATCTATTATGGGTTTTGCAGGAACAATGGATAAAGTTTTTAATAAAGCTAAAGAAAATTTTAATACTTCTATAATTTCGTTAATTAAGACTTATCGTTCAACTTGGAATATAATTAATACTTATTCTTCAATATTTGAGAACCATCCTGAAGTTGAAAATGAATCAAAATTTAAAGATTTGGATTATGAAGTTAAATTATTTAATTGTAGTTCAAAAAATAAGTCCGAATCCTGTTCTTATTGTCATTATAATAATTGCAAGAATAATATAAAGTTAATATCAAATTGTATTGATGAATTAAAAAAATCAGGAGTAACAGAAGATGGAATTGCTATTTTATCTCCGTGGTGGAATGATTGTTCTAAAATAAACAGACAGCTTAGAGATAAATATAATTTAGTAGGATTAGGAGCTTTACCTCATAAAAATATCAAAAGCTCTACTTTTTTCTTAATAAGATCTGTAGCTAAATTTGAGAGAAAAAAATCAGTCAATAATATTAGAGCTATTAAAAGAAATATAGAAGAACATTTGCTAAAAAATAATATTCAACTACAAAAAGAAAAAGAATTTAGAGTTTTAGTAAACAATTTGCTATCAGATTTTCTTAATATAAATAATAAAAAAATTAGTATTATAGATGGATTGAAAGATATAAAATCTATTTTGGATAGTTATTTTGAAATTAATCATTATACTATAGATAAGATTATAAATGGGATAAAAAATGAAAATGCTCAGGGTTGGCCATTAGTAAAATATCTAAATATACTAGCAGGAATTAATGGTATAGTTAATCAAACCCTTCATTCAGCTAAAGGACTTGAATTCGATGCTGTTATTTTAAATAGAATTGATGAAGGTAGAGTACCTTATGGGGGATTTGGTGATAGTTGTGTAGCTGAGAAAGATATTAAAAATGGAAAAAGATTGTTCTATGTGGGAGTAAGTCGACCAAAGAAGTTTTTAAGAATTATACATGGGGATAATAAATCAAGATTTTTAGAAGGTATTACTTAAATAATATAAAAACTGCGAGGTGAATTATTTGTTCTCGGAAGAGGAATTAGAAGAGGCCACATTGGATTGGTTTAGAGGATTAGGCTATACTGTATTGTTTGGCCCTGATATAGCCCCAGATGAAGAGCGAAGTGAAAGAAAAGATTATCAACAAGTTGTATTAGAAGATAGATTAAGAGATGCTTTATATAGAATCAATCGAGATGTACCTACTAAAGCAATTGAAGATGCAATTAGAAAAATAACTATTCCTGAAAATGCTGATATGATTGAAAATAATCGTGACTTTCACCAGATGATTACTGATGGAGTAGATATAGAATACCAAAGAGAAGATGGAAGTACTAAGGGGGATAAAGTTTGGTTATTTGATGAAGATAATCTAAGAAATAATGATTGGATAGCTGTTAATCAGTTTACTGTAATAGAAGGAAATAATAATCGACGACCAGATGTAGTTGTTTTTGTTAACGGACTTCCATTAGCCATCTTTGAATTAAAAAGTACCTCAGAAGAAAAAGCTACTATTGATAAGGCTTATAATCAGTTACAGACCTATAAAAATGAGATTTCTTCTATTTTTGATTACAATGAAATGATGATTATTAGTGATGGGACTAATGCTCGGGTAGGAACTATTACGGCTGATAGAGAAAGATTTATGCCTTGGAGAAGTATAGATGGAGAAGATCTAGCACCTAAAAGTATTCCTGAATTGGAAGTATTAATTAAGGGGATTTTTGATAAAGAACGTTTTTTGGAGTTAGTTCATTATTTTGTTTTATTTCAGGATGATGGAGTTGATATTACCAAGATTTTTGCAGCTTATCATCAGTATCATGCTGTTAAAAAAGCAGTGGCTAATACTGAACGAGCTATTAGTGAAGAGGGAGATCGAAGAATAGGGATTATTTGGCATACCCAAGGGTCAGGTAAGAGTCTATCAATGGTCTTTTATTCAGGAAAATTAGTTTTAAGATTGGATAATCCTACTATTATAGTAATTACTGATAGGAATGATTTAGATGATCAATTATTTGATACTTTTAGTGATTCTCAGGAGTTATTAAGACAAGAACCTAAACAGGCTAAAAATAGAGAACATCTTAAGAAATTGTTATCTGTAGAATCTGGAGGAATTATCTTTACTACGATTCAGAAATTTGAAGAGAATCAGGAAAATCCAGTACTAACAGATAGAAGAAATGTAATTGTAATAGCAGATGAGGCTCATCGTAGTCAGTATGGTTTTGAAGCTGAGATCAGACAAAATGATGGTAAGGCTGAAACTAAGTATGGTTATGCTAAATATATGCGAGATGCTTTGCCTAATGCTTCCTATATTGGTTTTACGGGAACACCAATTGAGAAACAGGATAAGAATACACCTGCTGTATTTGGTGGATATATTGATGTTTATGATATGACACAAGCAGTGAAAGATGAAATGACGGTTAAGATTTATTATGAAAGTAAGATTGTACAAGTTAATTTACCTGAAGATGAAAAGGAAAGATTAGATAATGAGATTGAAGACCTTACAGCTGGAGTCGTAGCGGAAGAAAGAGAAAAATATAAAACTCAAAATGCTAGTTTAGAAACAGTTATAGGTGCTGATGAAAGAATTAAGACTGTAGCTGAAGAGACTGTTAACCATTTTGAAGAACGACAAGAGGCCATTTTAGGTAAAGGAATGATTGTTACTATTTCTCGAGAAGTAGCTGTAAAGTTATATGATGAAATTACTAATTTAAGACCAGAGTGGCATAGTGAAGCAGATGATGAAGGTGCGATTAAGGTGGTAATGTCAGGGAGTGCTGATGACCCCCAAGAATGGCAACAACATATTAGGAGAAAATCAGAAAGAAAGACTATTGAGAAGAGAATGAAAAACCCAGAAGATGATTTGAAGTTAGTGATTGTGTGTGACATGTGGCTAACTGGTTTTGATGTACCTTGTTTGCATACGATGTATATTGATAAGCCCCTTAAAGGACATAATTTAATGCAGGCAATTGCTAGAGTTAATAGAGTTTATAAAGATAAACCGGGTGGACTAATAGTTGATTATATTGGGATTGCTGATGCTTTAAAGGAGGCGTTAAATCATTATACTGAAACAGATAGGAAAAATACTGCAATTGATACTGAAGAAGCAGTAGCAGAGTTGTTAAAAGAGTATGAAATTGTATGTGATATTTTACATGATTTTGATTATAAACGATTCTTTGAGGCTAAACCTCAGGATAAAATGAGGATTATTACTGAGTGTATGGAATATATTTTATCAATTAGAGAAGATGAAGCTCATGAAAGTGGAGAAAAGAGATTTATTAAACATGTAAATAGATTATCTAAAGTTTATGCTTTGTGTGCTACTAGAGAAGAAGCAAAAGAAATTAATGAGGATATAGCCTTTTTTAAGGCTGTTAAATCAGCATTACGGAAACATTTTTCTGAAGATAATAATAAAAGTCCACAACAGATAGATGGTGCTATTAATCAGATGGTTTCTAAGGCGATAGCTGCTGATGGAGTTGTTGATATTTTTGAAGGGACAAGTATTGACCCTGATATGTCTATTTTATCTGATCAGTTTTTGGAAGAAGTAAAAGAGTTACAACATAAAAATTTAGCTGCTAGGACTTTGGAGAAGATATTGAAAACTAAAGTGAAGTCTTTAGCTAAGAAGAATTTAGTTAAATCCAGAAAGTTTTCTGAGATGTTAAATGAGACGATTAATAAGTATCGAAACCGGGCAATAGAGACGAGAGAGGTTATTGAGGAGTTAATTGAGTTAGCTAAAGTGATGAATGAAGCTCAAGAGCAAGATGAAGATATTGGATTAAGTGAAGATGAAATAGCCTTTTATGATGCTTTAGGAGAGAATAATGCAGCTGTAGAGGTTATGGAGGATGAAACGTTAAAGAAGATAGCAGTTGAGCTTACTCAAATGATAAAAAATAATGTAACGATTGATTGGAATTGTAGAGAGAGTGTTCAGGCTAAGATGAGAGTTAATGTGAAAAGATTACTTAGAAAATATGATTATCCACCTGATAAACAAAAGCAAGCTATTGAGACTGTAATGGATCAGGCGGAGTTAATGTGTAGTAATGAGGGGAAAATGTAGAATTAGTTAAGTACTAATAGCTTAAAAGTTGAAAATTTATTACCGGGCGGGGAAGTTGGTTCCATCAGAAGTTTATCGGATTCCCCCTCCAATCTTGCATTAAAATTAGATTGAAGGAGGTATTTGATTTGGAAATCAAGATTCATCTTTAGGTGTTTCTTCTTTTTCATCGTTCTTCTTGGGAGCTAATTCTTCGCTTGTTTCTAGGTCAAATTGTGGTTTTAAATTTTTTGCTTCTTTCCTATTAGTTGCGCGTTGGTTGCTAAAAGTATTTTTTCGTTTATACCATTTAACCATCTCAAAAGATAGTAAGAAAATTCCACCTGCTGATAATATTCTTAACCAGTCTATTGCTGGTAGTGGTGCAAAATCAAGATAAGAGTTAAGACCTGGCACGTAAACAACAGATAATACTAACCCCAGAGAAATAATGATTGAATAAAGCATCTTCTTATTACTAAAGAAGTTTTCATTAAAGAGGCTGGTAAATTTATAACGTCGGGAAAGTATATTTAAAAGTTGACAAATAACGATAGTTAAATAGGTTATAGTAATAGCTCGAGGATATAAGGCGTGATTTGCTGTGAAGCCACCTCCAATATTGTTGACAAACAATCCATAATTTAAAAAAGCTAATCCGCCCATCATAATTCCTAAAAAGCTGACTTCAATAGTAGAACTTTGATTAATAATATGCTCATCCCGATCACGGGGAGGATTAGTCATTAATTCTTCAGAACCAGGATCAAAGGTTAATGCTGTCAAAGGTAGAATTTCTGCCAATAAGTCAATAGCAAGGATTTGAATAGCCAATATTGGTATCGGCCACTCAAAGAAAAATGCTCCCACTAAACCTGATAGTACAATTAATAATTCGGCTATATTACTTGTTAAGGTACCAAGCACTGTCTTCTTCAGATTATTATAAATAGTCCGTCCTTCTTTAATAGCGTCAACTAATGTTGGATAGCTATCATCTAGTAGGATCATTTCTGCTGTTTCTTTTGATACATCAGTTCCCATCTCTCCCATAGCAACACCAATATGAGCACTTTTTAGTGCTGGTGCATCATTGACACCATCTCCTGTAACTGCTACAATCTTATCTTTTTCTTTTAGATTTTGTACAATTCTCAGTTTATTTTCGGGAGAAACACGAGAGAAGACTAATGATCTGTTTTCTTCCATTTTTTGTTTTAATTCTTCATCAGACAGCTCTTCTAACTCTTGGTTGCTGATTACTGGTGGTTTTTTATCACCACCTAGATTAATTTCTTCTGCAATTGCACTAGCTGTTATGGCATGGTCACCTGTCATTATATAGGTGTCGATATGAGCCTTGTGGGCATCAGCAATGGCTTCTTTGACCCCTTCTTTAGGTGGATCAATCATAGCTACTAATCCTAAAAAGACAACATCTCGTTCGATTTTATCTAGCTCATAATCAGTTTCATCAGGATCAAGTTCACGGCGGGCAACAGCTAGAACTCGCAAAGCTTGATTTGAATACTTTTCATTTATTTCTTGTAACCTCTTTTTATCTTGCTCAGTAATTTCTACCTGTTCACCATTTTTATAAATGTATTTTGAGATTGAAAGGACACTATTTAAAGCTCCTTTCATAGTTAAAACCTTACTATCTTCATATTCTCTTATAGAACTCATTCTCTTCCGTTCTGAATCAAAGCTGAATTCATGAATTTCAGGATTTTCTTCATCCTCTTTAGGAGATCTAAGGCCTAGTTTAGTAGATAAAGTTATTAAAGCTGCTTCAGTAGGGTCTCCGATAGGGTACCAGCTTTCATGATCATCATCAGGAGGATGAATTTCAGCATTTGAAGACATAGTTGCAGAGTCAAGCATGATTTCTAATTCATCTTTTTCTTCTTCAGCAACAGGTGTGTCATCTTGATGTAGTATATCTCCTTCTGGTTCATAACCAAGTCCAGTAACTTTATATTCTTGCTCATCAAACCAGACAGTCTGAACGGTCATTTCATTTTTAGTAAGAGTGCCTGTCTTATCTGTAGCTATTACATTTGTGGACCCAAGAGTTTCAACTGAAGAAAGTTTTTTTACTATGGCATTTTCTTCAGACATTTTAGCTACTCCTTGGGAGAGTGAGACGGTAACCTGCATTGGTAATGCTTGGGGGACAACAGCAATAGTTACACCTAGACCATAAACCAAGGCATAATATAGATCAAGTCCCCGATAAATACTGACCCCAAATAGTAAGATGCCTATTATAATAGCACCAATAGCTAGTTGATTAGCAATTATTCTTAATTCTTCCTGTAAAGGTGATTCGGATTTTTCTTCTTCTTGGGTTAAAGAAGCAATCTTACCCATTTCAGTATCTGGACCTGTAGCCACCACTACGCCTTTAGCTGATCCAGAAGCAACAGTAGTCCCCATATAAGCCATATTGCTTCGGTCTCCAAGAGCGCTTTCTTCGCTAATTGGATCACTTTGTTTTTCTTGGGGCATTGATTCACCTGTTAATGCTACCTCATTTGTTCTAAGATTATTAGATTCTATTATTCTTATATCTGCAGGGACTTTGTCTCCTTGCTCAAGATTAATTATGTCACCAGGGACTAATTTCTGTTGTTCCAGTTCTTTGATCTTTCCATCTCTAGAAACTTTAGCAGGAGATTGGATTAATTTCTTTAAAGAAGACATTATTTTTTCAGCTTTAAATTCTTGCAAAAATCCAATTACTACATTAATAACAACTATTGCTAACATTACAATAGCATCACGATAATTCTGAATTAGTAAGGACATTCCAGCAGCTACTAGTAACATTATAGTTAATACATCTTTAAACTGTAATATAAATAAGAGCCACTTTGGTGCTCCTTGAGAAACTTTTAATTTATTTTCACCGTGTTTTTTTAATTTTTTGGTGGCTTCCTTTTCTGAAAGTCCTTCCTGACTAGTGCCAAGTTCTTTAAATACATCTTTAATCTGTTGTTGATAAAAATTAATTTTTTGCACCTCCTGCGAATCTTAAAAAGTTTTTGTAATAATTAGTGATATTAATTATTTTAACATTTGACTAATTTTATTTTTTCATATTTTTTATTATTTATACTTCTTTACTTTGTATGGTCTTTTTTATTGGTTGTAGGAATTATATTATTCATCAATAAATTTTTAGATAATATAGTAATGAATTATTTAAATCGGATAGAAACTCAAAAAGAGCAGTTATTAGCAGGTATAGAGCAGATTATTACTGGTTATAATGCCAAAGAAGAGAAAATTAAAGCTTAAAATGGTAATAGAACAAAGCAACTACCTGTTATATATTTACAATGACGTAATACTTTGTTATGATCATAACAAAGTAAACTAGAGGAGGCTAAAGATGAATAATTCAAAGTTATTTGCACCTATTGAAATTGGCTCAGTGGAAGTGGAGAATAGAATAGCTATGGCACCGATGGGCATAGGAGGCTTAGTTACCCAGGATGGGTGTTTTACTAAACGAGCTAGAGATTATTATATAGAAAGAGCTAAAGGTGGAACAGGTTTAATAATCACTAGTATTACCAAAGTAGAAAATGAGATAGAAGAATTAAAACCAGGGATTTTTCCTGTTGTTTCTGCCAATCCTGCTCGATTCATTAAGACAGCTTCTGAAATGACGGAACAAGTTCATGCTCATGGTGCAAAAATATTTTTGCAATTAACGCTTGGCTTAGGAAGAGTGGCTGCCCCTCATATTTTAGAAACAAAACCAGTAGCACCTTCTGCAGTTCCTAATTATTGGGAGCCGGATGTGACTTGTCGAGAATTGACTACTACAGAAGTAGAAACTTTAGTGGAGAAGACAGTGCAAGGGGCTGAAATTGCTAAAGAAGCTGGTTTTGATGGAGTTGAGATTCATGCTGTTCATGAAGGATATTTATTAGATCAATTTACCATCGATTTATTTAATAATCGAACAGATAAATATGGAGGAGAGTTGAAGAACAGATTAAGATTTCCTAGTGAAGTTGTACACAATATAAAAGATAATTTAGGTGATGATTTTCCGGTTCAACTTAGATATAGTATTAAAAATTATATCAAAGATTGGAATCAAGGTGGATTACCTGACGAAGAATTTGAAGAGAAAGGACGCGATGTAGAAGAAGGACTTAGAGCGGCTCAGATACTTGAAGAAGCTGGTTATGATGCCTTTACTGCTGATGCTGGCTCTTATGATGCTTGGTACTGGGCTCATCCACCGATTTATCAAGATTATGGTTGCTATCTAGATTTGACTAAACAACTTAAAGATAAAGTAGATGTCCCGCTTATAATTGCTGGTAGAATGGATGATCCAGAGTTAGCAACAGAAGCTATTGCAGATGGTGAAGCTTTAGATATGGTTGCTCTTGGTCGGGGTTTACTTGCTGATCCAGAATGGCCTATTAAGGTAAGGACTGATCAAACTGAAGATATTCGGCCTTGTATTGCTTGTCATGATGGTTGTTTAAGTCGGATTTTTGCTGGTAAACCACTATCTTGTGCTGTAAATCCTGCTTGTGGTCGAGAAAGAGAATATGATATTCCGCAAACAAAGGAAACAAAAGATGTAGCTATTATTGGAGGTGGATTAGCAGGACTGGAAGCAGCTCGGGTTTGTGCCTCTAAAGGCCATCAGGTAACACTTTATGAACAGAATAAGCAATTAGGTGGTCATGTAATAGCTGCTAGTGCTATGGAATTTAAGGAGTCTGAACATAGACTGTTAGACTGGTATGAAACTCAATTGGATAAATTGGATGTAGAGATTAACTTAAATCAAGAGATTACTGCAGAAGATGAATTAGAAGATAAAGCTGATGAAGTAATTGTAGCTAATGGATCAGAGTATATAAAACCAGATATTCCAGGGATAGAAAAAGAAAAAGTCATTACAGCAACTGAAGCATTAGTAGAGGAAACCGAATTAGCAGAACCAATAGCTATTATAGGTGGCGGACTAGTCGGCTGTGAAACTGCCCTGGCTTTAAGTAAGCAAGGTAAAGATGTAATGGTTATAGAACAAAAAGATGGTTTAATGCAATCGGGAATTAAGGTTCCTCATGCTAATAAAGAAATGCTACTTGATTTATTAGCTAATAGTAGTGTAGATATTATTACCAATAAATCTTTATTTGAAGTAACAGATCAAGGAGCTGTAGTAATAGATGATTCCTTTAAGCAAGAAAGTCTTAAGGCCCAGACTATTGTTCTAGCCTGTGGACTTGATTCTAAGAAAGAACTGTATCGGGAACTTAAGTCTGATATTGCTAATCTACACTTAATTGGTGATGCTCTAAAAGCAGAGAATATAATGGCTACTATCTGGGATGCTTATGAAGTAGCACGACATATATAGTGCAAACTGAAGAGCAATAGATTTTATACCGGGCGGGGAAGTTGGCCCGGTATTTTTTTATATGGGCCTCTTTTTTTATTCATTGCAGGAATGATTTCATTTATATAGAATAATCCAAAGTGAATGGGCTAAATAATTAATTGATCTAATAAAATTATTTTAAAATAAAGGAGCAAATTAAATGTACCAAGAGCTAATCTCATTATTCTTACAATCAATTCCTGAGTCAATAGCACTTGTTTTTTCTGCTGTAGTATTTCTGAAGGTGACAATTGATCGCAGAGTAGTTTTTATTGGATTAATCCAAGGACTAATGGTGTATTTTTTTAGAAGTCTTCCTATTACTTTTGGCTTTCATACTATACTTTCTCTTATTTCTTATACAATATTGTTAACTTTCTTTTATAAGAGAAGAGTCTTAGAATCTTTTGTATCTATTCTAAAAACTATTATTTTATTATCAATATTTGAGATACTGACTATGAATATTTTAGTTCATATCATTGATAAACCAATAGAGGTAATTATAGAAAATCAATTATGGAAAACAATCGCTATGATGCCGCAGATTATTCTATTATTTTTAGTAGGTTATATTATTTTGCAGATAAGACAGAAGAAGGAGTAATCAAGGTATGAGTTATGAAGAGACAGTTCAAGAGTTAAGTAGCTATATTGGACAAGAATTAAATTTAACTGCTAAGAAAGAAGATAGAATTAGATTTGGGATTGAAATATTGATTTCGACAGTTATATCACTTTCTTTTTCTCTTATTTTAGCTTGGTTATTAGGTATTTTCAAACCTGTAGTATTTATTTTATTTACAAGTGCAATCTTAAAAGTAGTTTCCGGCGGAATTCATTTGAAAAGTGTCTGGGAGTGTGCTTCCTTTGGTGCTGTTATTATTAATTTATTAGGTTTAATTAGCCTGGAGATTAAAGAAGTAGTTTATGATCATTGGTTATTAGTATTGGTTGTTAGTTCTCTTTACATAATCAGTTCATTGCTGTTATGGAGTCCAGCTGAAGTTGCAGAAAAGCCTATCAAGGATAAGAGACACAGAAGAAAGCTAAGATTGATTTCTTTAGTACTTGCTATTCTTTTGTTAACTATGGTATTTCTTTCATTTTATCTTTATCAAGATAGATTTGTTTTGGTTAATGTAAGTATAATTTTAGGATTGTTATTTCAAGCAGTAACAATTAATCCTTTGGCTTATAAATTGCTTGATTTTTATTATCAGATTAAAGCTGAATTAATCTAGAAAATATATTAGTTTTTAATCAATTTATATAAATATTATAATATTTATAGGGAGGTGTTAGTAATGAAGAAATTAATAAAGAAATTTTTAGTAAGTGGAATAGCTGCTGTTCTATTAGCAGTTGCTTCAACAGGAATTGTTTCAGCCTGTACTGCAGGACTTTACCAACCTGAATTACCAGAAGAGTAAATTTTAGAGATCAAGTAAAGAGGCAGCTAAAAGTTGCCTCTTTACTTGACTTTATGGAGGGATATAGTATTGGATGATCAATATGTCAACTTGAGGGAAATGAGACAGAATAAACTAACAGATTATGTTGCCTTTAGTTATATTTTGTCTTTATTATTGCTGGGATTAATATTTGTAAAGTTTATTGTATTTAATAATTCTAGTATTATAGTATATAATTTTTTTCTTGTTTCATTATTTTTTTTATTTACATATTTAGTCTCCAGATATATCAGTAATAAGACTATACTTGATTTTCCGACAAAGAAAGATTATTTTATATTTAGTATATTTATCACTGTTATTTCCTTTGCAATTTATAATAGTGTAGCTTTTAATAAACATTTTTTAAAAGTCTATTATTTAAGTCCAATTATTTTAGCTACAGTCAATTATGGGCAAAGATTTGGTTTATTGACAGCAGGTTATTCTACTTTGAATTTAGTGGTACTAAGTTATTCTTTACAAGACTTTTCTTATTTAGATTATGATATAATATTTATTATTTTATTCTTCTGGATTGCTTGGTTAATTGGTGGATTTATAGATTTAGAACGTAGAATGCAAAAACATCTGGAGAAAATGGCTATTACAGATAGTTTGACTGGATTACCAAATCATGCTAACTTTCAACAGACATTAAATCAGTGGCTTAATAAAGCTAAAGAAAAGCAAGTGTCGTTAAGTTTAGCATTACTGGATTTAGATAACTTTAAGCATTTTAATGATGCACTAGGCCATCAAAAAGGGGATGAGCTACTAAAAAGCGTAGCGAATTTAGTTCAAGCACAGATAGAAGAAGATGTTTTTTTTGCTCGGTGTGGCGGAGATGAGTTTGCTTTTCTATTTTTTGATTATCAACAACAAGTTGCTTGTAAGAAAGTTAATCAAATTAAAAATAAGATTCAAGATAACTTAACCATCCCTTATGAGGAATTTTTAGAAGAATCCCTTACTTTTTCTTTAGGTATAGCTTCTTTTCCTCAGCAGGCTCAAACCAAGAAAGAATTGATTGATATGGCTGATTATGCTTTATACCAGGTTAAAACAACTCAAAAGGATCAGGTTAAAATTTATCATCAGGTTTTAAATGAACTAGCAGCTGAAAATGAGAACTCAGAAGAAGAGTTGTTTGATTCAGTACGAACTTTATTAAATATAATTAATGCTAAAGATAGATATACTTATGGACATTCAGAACGTGTAGCAGATTATGTCAAGAAATTTGCTGAAGCATTAGAGTTGTCATCAGAAGAAAAGAAGAAATTAACTTATGGGGCTTTTCTCCATGATATAGGAAAAATTGAAGTTGGACGAGATATTTTAATGAAGCCAGATAGACTAGATCAATCTGAATGGGAAACAATCAAACAACATCCTGAGACGGGAGCACAAATTCTTAGTCCCCTAAAATCTTCTCCAGATATTCTGGCAATGGCTCGTTATCACCATGAAAATTTTGATGGAACAGGTTATCCCGAAGGATTAAAAGGAAGCGATATTCCATTTTATGCTAGAGTATTACGGATTATAGATAGTTTTGATGCAATGACCAGCAAAAGACCATATAGTCCAGCTTTAAGTAAAGAAAAAGCTCTTAAGGAATTAAAAGAAGGAGCAAATGAGCAGTATGATCCTCATCTCGTTAAATTTTTTATCAAAGTAGCAGATGAGAATATTTTATTAACTTAGTTTTTATAGTTTATTTGCTCCGGTCCAACTGCGGCTCGGAATTTTTATTTTATCAAGTTAGACTATTTAATATTACTATAGTTTAATGTTATAATCAAAGTAAAGGTTGAGATTTTAGGTTAGAAAAGAGGGATAGTATGAAATTAGATTTGCACGTCCATGCTGCAGAAAGATCTGCTTGTAGCATAGCTCCAGAAATAGATTTAATTGAAGCTGCTATTGATTATGGATTAGATGGTTTAGCTTTTACAGATCATCATAAATTAATTGCTCAAGATAAATTAGCAAAATTGAATCAAGAATACCCATCCTTTAGAATATTTGGTGGTATTGAGATTAGGATTAAAGGCCAAGACTTTTTAGTTTATGGGATTCATGATCCTATTTTAGAGGCAGATGATTGGACTTATCCTGAATTATATAACTTTGTGCGCCAAGAAGAAGGCACTATTGTCTTAGCTCATCCTTATCGCTATAAAGATTATGTGAATGTTGATCTGGATCAATTTGTACCTGATGCAATAGAGGTATATTCTACAAATATAATCGATGGAAAAACAGAGCAACGTCGCTCCTTAATTAAGTCTTTAGCAAGTCAGGCGATTTATAACTCTGATGCCCATGATGATCAAGATGTAGGAGTTTTTTATAACCAGTTTGAACAACAAGTTACTAGTGATCAAGACTTAGTAACAGCAATAAAGCAAGGAGCTTATAGCTGTCAGCAAAGATTGAATAAGAAATAAATAATAAAATGCATAAGAGTAACTAACTTTTAATATATTTATTTGTAAATGTTTTTTGAAACTTTTGTTAGTTTTGATTTGAATAAGGCAATATACTTATTGTAAGGAGGAAACTTTTATGAAACAGTATTTAGTGATTGGTCTAGGTCATTTTGGTACCAGTATTGTTAAAAGTTTAATGCAAGAAAATTATGAGGTAGTTGCTATTGATAAAGAAGAGGAAAAGGTAAAAAAGTTTAAAGATAAAATTACTCATGTTGTACAAGCGGATGCTTCTGATCGTAATGTTTTAGAGTCATTAGGAGTGAGTAATTTTGATGTTGGGATTATTACTATGCGAGACGACCTTCTTTCTAGTATTCTTTCAACTTTGCTTTTGAAAGAACTTGGGGTTTCTGAAGTAGTAGCAAGAGCAGGAACAGATATGCATGCTAAAGTTTTGAAAGGATCAGGGGCCGATAAAGTAGTATTTCCCGAGAGAGAGATGGGAGAAAAGATTACCCAACATTTAATTTCTGCTAACATTAATGTAATTGATCATATCCATTTCACTTCTGATCATAGTATAGTAGAAATTAATGCTCCAGATTTTATGATTAATAAATCTCTGAAAGAGACTAATTTACGATCAAGATTTAATGTTAATGTGATAGCAATTCGTAGAGGAGATAATATTAATCTTTCTCCTGGAGGAGAAGATGTAATTCATAAAAAAGATGTATTAGTTGTTTTAGGTGAAAATGAACAATTAGATAAACTCAAATAAAGGTCTGAGTGCTATTTAAGACTGATGTAGGAGTTGATGACAATTGAAAACTAATAGTCTACCTATTAAAATTACTCCCCCAAGGATTATTCTCCTTGGTTATCTTATAGTTATACTAGGAGGAACTGTTCTTCTTTCTCTTCCTATAGCTACTCAGAATTCTGGATCTGCTGGTATTATTGAGGCCCTTTTCACATCTGCTTCTGCTGTCTGTGTAACTGGTTTAATAGTAGTTAATACAGCAACTTATTGGACAACATTTGGGCAGGTTATTATCTTGATTTTAATCCAAATTGGTGGTTTGGGGTTTATGACTTTTTCTACTTTAGGTTTCATATTGCTGGGAAAAAATATAACCTTTAGTAGTAGAATTTTGATTAAAGAGGATATTGGTAATCTTAATTATTCTGGACTTGTCCAATTAGCTAAATATGTTATCGGTCTTGCTTTAGGAGTTGAGTTTATTGGAGGTTTGTTATTATTTTTAAATTTAAATCGACAAATGGATAATTTGAGAGCTGCTTGGTTTTCAATTTTTCATTCTATTTCTGCTTTTTGTAATGCTGGATTTGATCTTTTTGGTAATAGCTTAGAAAGTTTTACTACTGATATAGGAATCAATCTTATCATTGCATTTCTTATTATCATTGGAGGACTTGGGTTTACAGTTACTAAGGAGTTATGGAATAAGTTTAATAATGATCAATCAATTATAATTTTATCTTTACATAGTAAAGTGGTTATTTATATAACTATCTTTCTTCTTTTGCTAGGTACTGGAGTAGTATTTATTTTTGAATTTAATAACCCACAAACTATGGGAGGATTAGAGTTAAGCAATAAGTTAGTTGCTTCTTTCTTTTTATCTGTTACTCCTCGAACGGCAGGTTTTAATACTGTACCTACTGGGGCATTAAGAATTAATACTATCTTTTTTATTATTATATTGATGTTTATCGGTGCTTCCCCTTGTTCTACAGGAGGTGGAATTAAGACTACTACTTTTGGAGCTATATTGACTAATGTTTCTTCTGCTTTACTTGAGGATGATGATTATACTCTACTGGAGAGAAGATTAGGTAACAAGATTGTTGATAAAGCAATAGCTATAGTCGTTATTTCTCTAGCTTTGATTATTTTTGCTACTTTAATATTAACTAGTATAGAAGATGCTAAGTTTATTAAAATTTTATTTGAAGTTGTTTCAGCTTTTGGAACAGTAGGACTTTCTACAGGAATTACCGGGGATTTGAGTCAACTAAGTCGGTTAGTAATTATAGTTATGATGGTAGCAGGGAGAGTTGGCCCACTAACTTTGTTAATCTCACTAGGAGAAATAAACTCTCGAGTTCGTTATTATCGTTATCCTGAGGAAGATATTATGCTGGGCTAATAGCTTCCTCTAGTTCACTTATAGGCTAACAATTTAGGATTTAAGTAAAAGAATGATAGGTGGATTCTAATCCGAGCTAACTATGGCTCGGATTTTGTGTACTATTTAACTGACATTCTTAATATTGGCTTCATTTAATGTTATAATAATAATTAATTTTTAAACTAATTTTATACTGGAGGAAAATAAATGTTAACAGAACCAAAATGGATTTTAGAGGATTATTTTGGCTATCAATCATTTCTACTTGGTCAAGAAGAGATTATAACTAGTATCTTAGAGGAAAAGAATACTTTAGGAGTCATGCCTACTGGAGGAGGAAAGTCGATTTGTTTTCAGATTCCTGCTCTTTGTTTATCAGGGATTACAATTGTTTTCTCGCCTTTGATTTCCTTAATGAAGGATCAGATTGATTCTTTACAGGCTGTAGGCATTGCTGCGACCTTTATTAATAGTTCGTTAACTACCCAAGAAATAAAGTCTAGATTCAAACAAGTTAAAAATGGAGATTATGACTTACTTTATATAGCACCAGAAAGATTAAACTCGGACCAATTTTTAAATTTATTAGATGCGATTCAAGTTTCTTTAGTAGTAGTTGATGAAGCCCATTGTATTTCGCAGTGGGGCCATGATTTTAGACCAGCTTATCTCCGAATTTCTGATTTTTTAGAAGAATTAGCTAGTGATCCAATAGTGACTGCTTTTACTGCTACAGCTACTGCAGATGTAAGACAAGATATTAGTAGAATCTTAGATATTGAAGAATCTGTACTTACCAGTTTTGATCGGGCCAATTTAAACTTTAGATTAATTAAGGGCCAAGATAAACGTGATTTTATTGCTCAATATGTAACGGAAAATAGTACTGAAGCTGGTATTATCTATGCCGGAACGAGAAAAGAAGTAGATAATCTGTATGAATTTTTACAGCAGAAAGGCTTTGCAGTGGGGAAGTACCATGCTGGATTGAGTAAAGAATTAAGAAAAGAGACACAAGAAGATTTTTTATATGATCGGCTTAAAATTGTAGTAGCAACTAATGCTTTTGGGATGGGGATTGATAAATCAAATGTAAGATATGTGATCCATCATAATATGCCCCAAGATATAGAATCTTATTATCAAGAGGCAGGGCGAGCTGGTCGAGATGGCGAGCCTAGCGAATGTGTATTATTATTTGCGCCTAGCGACATTAGACTACCAAAGTATTTCATTGAACAGTCTGATTTATCTAGCAAACGGAAAGCTTTAGCGCATAAGAAATTACAACAGATGATTGATTATTGTTATACTAGTCAGTGTTTGCGAGGCTATATCTTAGCTTATTTTGGGGAAAGTAACGTAGCTGATAAGTGTGATAATTGTAGTAACTGTGCAATTGATAACAGGTCTGAAGATATAACTATTGCAGTCCAAAAGATTTTATCTTGTATTTATCGCCTGGAAGAGAGATATGGGATTACCAAAGTAGCTAAGGTCTTGCACGGCTCAGAAGCTAAACAGATTTTGGAGTTAGGACTTGATCAGTTATCAACTTATGGGGTTATGCAAGATCAGACAATTAAAGAAATTAAAAATCTGATTAAGTTTCTAGTAGCAGAAAAGTATATTAAGTTAACTACAGGAAAATACGCAACAGTTAAACTGACTGAGAAAGCTTATCCTGTATTACAACAAGAAGAGCAAGTCTGGCGTAAAGTTGGCCAAGAAAGTAACCAGATTGCTAGTACCAATCAATTATTTGATATATTACGTGACTTAAGAAAAGAGATAGCTACTGAAGAAGGGGTGCCCCCGTTTATTATCTTTCCTGATAGTGCCCTGCGAGAGATGGTTGATAAGTTACCAACTACTGGTAAGGAAATGTTACAAGTTAAAGGAGTAGGACTGACTAAATTCAGAAAATATGGAAAACGTTTTTTAGCTAAGATTAAGCAAGTTAACTAAGATATGATTTAGAAGAAATAGCTAGTTTAAGAGATTTAGCCTTAGGTACTATTCAGAAACATATTTTACGAGTAGCTAAGGAAGGATTAGAAGTCGATTTAGAAGTATTTGTCTCTAATGACCATCGAGGTTTAATTGTAGAACAAATAAAAGATAGAAAGGATACTAGATTAAAACCAATCAAAGAAGCATTGCCAGAAGAAATTAGTTACTTTCAGATCAGGGTTATGCTTTATAAAGTTATCAATCAGGAAACTATAGATTCCTGATTTTTCAAGTGGTAAGTATTGTTTTAAAATAGTTTTTAATTATTGGGAGGAGATAATATGGGTTGTTGTAGTGGTAAATCAGAAACTAATAATTGTTGTTCAGCAAAAGATCTTCAAACTGAAAATTGCATGGTTTGTGGTGGGGAATTAATTTATAATTCTCAGCCGGAAACAAAAGAGTGCATTTATTGTGAAGAGGAAAAATCTGCTTCTGTATATTGTTCTACTGGTCACTTTGTCTGTGATGATTGTCATGGCCAAGAGATAAATGATTTTATTGAGGAATCAGCTCTTAATTCTAAGGTAAAAAATCCTTTGCAATTTGCTGAGAAAATGATGGCTCATCCTAATATGCCCTTTCTTGGTAGTGCTCATCACTTAGTAGTTAGTGCTGCCTTACTGGTAGCTTTAAAAAACTACGGCCAATTTAAAGTTCAGGGCGTAGAAAAACAAGTAACAGAAAAAGATATTAAAGAAGGAATTAGGCGGATGAAACAGATACCTAGCTGTAGTTGTGCTGATTATGGCTCCTGTGGAGCAGGTACTGGAGTAGGGGCTGTATTTAGTATTTTATATGAAGCTACCTGTGCTAAAGATAGAGAACGGACATTAGCTATGAGGGCTACTAATGCTACTTTAGTAGCAATTGCTAATACCGGTGGTCCTGGTTGTTGTAAGCAGAGTGTACGAACTGCTCTAGAGACAGGGGTAGAGTTATTAAAAGAACAATTTGGGGTGCAGTTATCAGTAAGTCAGATTCGTGGTTGTACTTTTTCTACCCGGCATCCTCATGGTTGCAAAGGAAAAAGATGTGTTTATTTTAATTAAAAGTAGTTAAATAGGTTATATAATTCCCGGGCCAACTTCCAGTTAAGAGAATTAGGAATAACAGGAAAAGATATTCTGTAGAATGGTTAGAAAAGAAACGAGTTTTAGTTGTAGATTTACATCATGAGTTAAAATAATAAACAGGAACTTAGTTATAATTAATGAGGATTTATTAGTGGGCTAAGATAAGGAGGGATAACATTCTAACCATTAAATGTGCTAGATGCAAAGATAAAGTCTTAAAATATAAAAAAATAGGTGAAGGTAAAGTACTGAGATGCTGGGAAGAAAAGATCAGAAGAATCTATGGTGAAGTTAAAGATGATCAATTAATTTGTTCTAATTGTAGTAATATAATAGGTGATATAAAGACAGGACGAGGTACAAACTATGTAGATATGGATCGGACTGAATTTACATATACCGGAACAAAGATTCCCCAATAAAATCAATTATCCAGTTAAGAATATAAGGAAGATTATATGAAATTAGATTTGCACGTCACGTCCATGCTGCAGAAAGATCTGCTTGTAGTATAGCCCAGGAAATAGATTTGATTGAAGCTGCTAAGGTAGGGAAGATTTAGTAGCGGCGATTAAAAAAGGGACTTATAGCTGTCAACAAAGATAAATCTGGAATTATATTCTGAAATTTTCATTTTCCTAGTTTCTAGCAATTAGAAAGTAGCTAAGTAACCAGTTTGAGCCCCCATAATAAGGGGGCTCTTTTGATTTAAAATATTTGGTCAAAAGACTACTTATTTAAAGTCAACAGATTAGATTCTAGACGAGGTAGGACTCTCACTATACCCCACATTCCTGATTCAATATCCCAGCGGATTAGACCAGAACGATACATGAAATCTCCCGGGCTGGTTAACAGTCCGCCGGCGCCAGATAACATTGGCTTATTGTATTCTCTACCGATGGTTACTGTGCCCTGAACTTCAATAATATCTGAATTATTATCTCGCTGCTGTTGTCGCTGAAGGTGGTTGTGGAGCAAAAAGCTATGAGCTCGCCGTTTGTCGGCCGGCATTGCTAACCGAATAGTAATTGGATCACCAGTATTTACGTTAAAGACAGGAGTAGCTGGGTCACCGTGAATTAGGGAACTAAATACTTGGTTCACATTTTGATTTTCCTGAATCCGATGAAGGAAGGGTTCACTTCTTAAATTAAATGCTTTCATGCCTTGATCTTCCGGATCTAAATCTATTCTTTCTGCTTCATCAAAAGAATCGACGAAAAATCTAGGCAATAACTCGCCATCTTCAGTCAGGAGGAAAACTCCATCATGCTGAAGAAGTACTAATTCTCTAAAATTAGGGCGGAAAGGAGTAATTATATCAGCTTGTTGGACTGTGGGGTTAGATTCTCCTGTAAAGGAATCACGATAATTTGCTCCTTCTGGTTCAACAATTAAAGTTCCGAATAAATAATGGTTCTGGCTCTTTGCGGCCGGCGCGAATATCCTCTTCATCTTCAGCTAAGACATATAATCTACCTTGGGGATCATACCAGTCTTCATCATTATAGATAATCGGGATTTCCATAGCAACTATATCATACCTTCTTACCGGTGCGTCTTCTGGACAAGAATTAACAAACGTAGCTCCGGGAATTGCGTTATCAGCAAAGGCATTAGTCTCTAGTTCTGTAGGACTAAAGTCTCGATCAAAACCTAACGGCGGTTGTGGTGATCGGCGGTTGACTTCCCCAGGAATAAATAAAGGAAACCCAGGTTTTTCCGGAGTAGGTTCCGGGGGGTGGCTCTCTATCCGGTAGTGGTTCTAAAGCAGGAATTGGTGTACCGTCGGGATAAAATCTATCTTCCCCAGTTTCTAGCACATTATGAGTTCTAAATATACTCCACATTCCTTCTCCAAAGTGAGGATATAGATGGCAGTGGAAAATAGAGTCGCCGTAAGCTCCCTGTAAGCTGCCGGCTCCATAAAGAATATCAAAGCTGGTTGTTTGCTGTGGACTGATGGAAAAAGAATCAATTATTTCTGCCTGCAGATCGTTGATTTCCGATAGCCACTGGTTAGTGTGAAGATGGAACACATGAGTTTCTTTAACACCGCCGTGGATAACATGGAATCTAACTGGATCGCCTACATAAGCCCTGGGAATTGGAGGAGCGGGATCGCCAAAAGGCCAGGAATCATGGTGAACTTCCTCGCCGAAACATTCCGGACAGATATCTTCTTCATTTTCAATTAGTTCAAGTCGGTTGCGCATTGGTTCAGACCGATAGTTGATGGCGTGAGTAGATTCTTCTAATCCAGTATTGGGATTTATCGGGGCAGACCCGTCTTCGGCCTTGACGGCTGGTTCATCGTGAAATAGAATAACTGCTTCTCTAAAATCAGGCAGCAGCGGATTGTGAATATCAGCCAGCGCCCCACTAGCTAGTGGTTCACCGGTTTGGGGATCTGTCCAGGTTGACCCCGGCGGTTCTACTATCAACCCCCCAAACAGCCCATGGAGATTGCTGCCTAATTCTGAACTTAATGAATTGCCTAAATCGCTAAACTGGAAAGCTCCTTGGGTATTAGCTTCGAATTCATAAATAATAGATTGACCGGGGTCTACGGTAGTATCTGGATTTTGACCGACAAAAGCTCCATCGGCAGTTCTAACTTTATAATCGAGCCCCTTTAAATTTAATTTCTACTTTATCTCCCTGGTTTGCTCTTAAAACTAAAGGCTCAACTAAATCATTTGGGACTAATCCTTGCTCATCAATTACATTTTTAATTTCAGTTTCTTTTTCCTCCAGTGCATACATTAACCCCTCAGGGTCATGATCGCCAAACTCATTATAGACAATCGGAACTTGAATTGCGACTACATTATACTTTCTTAACATCTTAATCACCATCTTCATTGCTCTTAGTAGAGTCTAAACTAAATTCAGAAGATAGGTTTAAAAGCCTGGCCGAGTATATTTAACTGGTTCGGCTTTAAAACTAGTAATACATTAATGTTATAAATTAATTTTATATTACGACAATAATTATTTTGTCTTTGCAGGAAAGTAGAATCGTGTAGAGAAGATATAAAATGTTTAACCAAAATTAAAATAGTGATTCAAATTAAAGGAGTAGGACTGACTAAATTCAGAAAATATGGAAAACGTTCTTTAGCTAAGATTAAGCAAGTTAACTAAGATATGATTTAGAAGTAGGTTATTAATAGGAGGCGTAGATGATGATTGAGGGACGGATTAATAAAGTTTATTATGAGCAAGATAATTTCTATATCTTCTCTATTATAAGAGATAATCACGAACAAGTAACTTTAAAAGGAAATTTAGTGGCTGAGATTGCTGAACAGATAGAACCAGGTAATCTAGTTAAGACAACAGGCCAGAAAAAATGGAATGATAAATATAAAAATTACGAAATTAGAGTTACTGGGAATAATCTTGAGATTGAAGAACAAGGAGCTAGTGAAGAAGACTTAGAAATTTTAGCAGGCGAAGTAACTAGTATAGTTTATAAGGATGATGGTTTTAATGTCTTTAAGATAGATACTGATCAGTATGCAGAAGACTTTACTTGTATTTCCAGTTCCCCAGTTTTTATCGGCACTCAGCTAGAATTAAAGGGCTATTTTGAGAAAAATGATTATGGACTAAACTTTAATGTAACTCAAAGTAAAGAACTACCTTTTTCTGATCGGAAAGCATTAATTCATTTTTTGAGTTCTAAGTTTTTTAAGGGAATTGGTGAACATTTTGCTACTAAGATTGTAGATAAGTTTGGCTTGGATACTTTAGATGTCTTTAGAGAAGAGCCAGAAAGATTAACTAGTATCTCAGGCATTGGTGATAAAAGAGCAGCTACTATAATTGAGTCTTTTCAAGCCAAGATGCAGATTAAAGAAGTAATTAAATTTGCCGTTAAGTATGATATAACTGAAAATATGATCTTTAAGTTATACGAAAAGTATGGGACAGAGTTAATTAATCTCTTACAGCAAAATCCTTACTTGATTACTGAATTAAGAGGGATTGGTTTTAAAAAGGCAGATGAAATCGCCCAAGAGATAGGATTAGCTAAGGATAGTAATTATCGGATTAATAGCTTTTTAACTTATTACTTATCAGCTAAAGCAGGAGGCCATACTTACTTTAGACTAGAAGAATTAATAGAAACTATCGCTGATGAGCTAGAGATAGAGCAGGCTTTTAATCAGGTCTTGCAGGCTTATTATGAATTTGAAGAAATCAGCTACAATATTAAAGAAGATGATGAAATAGTTACTAGAACTTTTAGCAAAGATTTTGTCTTGTTTAATGAAGATGATTTAGAGCCTTTAGATAAGCAGAACAGACAGGATTTTAGCCTGGTAGCTAAGCGAGAAAATCTATGTGTGGCTACGACAAAAAGCTACGAACAAGAGATTAAGATCTATCAGAAATTACAGACTATTAATTCTAGACCTGCTACTGTTAATCTAGCCCAAGAAGAGATTAAACAATTGATTAAAGAGCAACAACAAGACCAAGGTTTTAGTTATGCTAATCAGCAACGAGAGATACTAGAGCAGTGTTTAGAAGAAAAGTTAGTAGTCTTGACCGGAAAAGCAGGAACTGGTAAATCTACTGTATCTAAAGGGATCATTAATATGTTTACCGAAAATGGGGATAAGGTCTTGAATTTGGCCCCGACAGGTAAAGCTGCTAAACGAATAATTGAAGTAACAGATAAAGAAGCTCATACTATCCATAGTGCTTGTTATAATCTTGAATTTAGTAATTATGATGTGATTATGGTTGATGAGGCAGGGATGTTATCAACTTCTGTAGCTTATATGTTATTGAAAAGATTAAACCAGGATCAGACTCTAGTATTAATTGGGGATGTGGCCCAGATACCTCCTGTCCAACCTGGTAATGTCTTTAGAGATATTATTAATCTGATTAATAGTAATTTGCTAGACGGATTATTTGTAGAGCTAGATGAGATTAAAAGACAAGCTAGTGATAGTCATATAGCAACTGTTTGTAATAAAATAGCAGAAGGGATTAACCCGAGTACGATTGATTATCAAGATATTAGGTCAGTCAGAAAGAAAAATGAAGCAATCTTAGATTATATCAAGAAATTAGTTAATTATGAATTAGAAGAGAAAAATGTAGACTTTACTGATCTACAAATTATTAGTCCCCAATACAATGGGGTAGTAGGAATTAATGCGATTAATGAACTGATTCAAGAAGAATTTAATGCTAATGATTATTTGATTAATACCAAATATAAAAAGATAAAACAACATGATAAAGTAATGCAGACAATGAATCTGACAGAGTTAGATCTTGTTAATGGTGATACTTTAGAAGTATTAGGAATTGAAGAGCAAGCTAAAGAAGATACTGAACTTTCTCGGGAAGGAAGCAAAGAAACAGAAGAAGTAGTGGTTTGTAGATTAGATAATGGCTTAGAAGAGAGAACTATAGCCTATCCTAAACAGGACTTTCTAAAATATACTACTTTAGCTTATTGTTGTTCTGCTCATAAAATGCAGGGTTCTGAGTATCCGGTAGTAATCTATATTTTGTCTACTTCTCATTATATCATGCTTAATAGAAATCTGTTGTATACAGGATTGACTAGAGGGCAGGAGAGAGTTTATCTTGTTGGTCAAGCGCAAGCTTTTCATATGGCATTAAATAATGAAGTTAATCAGACTAGAAATACTGTGTTAGATCTAATTAAGAGTTATAGACTTGACTTTAAGCAACAAAAGCAGGATTATATTCAAGCTCAAATAAATTAATAGATTTTACTCGAGCTAATTTAAGAACTCCTTTACCTAAGCAAATAAATGAGTTAGGTACCAGAAGTTGGCTAATGGTTATTAACTAAACTCTTTGACAATTATAAAAATATATGTTAGTCTAATATGTAAATTGATAGTATTATGTAAGTGATAAACTATTAGTAGGAGGAATTTGAATAATGAAAGAACAAGGTAATGTTAAATGGTTTGACGGAGAAAAGGGTTATGGATTTATCGAGCGAGAAGAAGGAGACGACGTGTTTGTTCATTTTTCTGCAATCAAAGAAAATGGTTTTAAAAGTTTAGAGGATGGCCAAGAGGTAGAATTTGAAGTAGTTGAAGGCGATCGTGGGCCTCAAGCTGAAAGTGTCTTTAAGTTATAATTAATATAGATTGCGGGTATTAGCCTCGGAAATTTTTCCGAGGCTTTTGTCTTTTTTTGGAGCTAGGATTTAACTTGTAAATGTATTTGGCTCTTAACCTAATTCCTTTTATGAATTATTTGTGAGCAGATGAATAGTCATAAATAAAAGCAGATGATATGTGATTCTAGGAGGAGGAATTAGGATGAGTCAGAGTCTCAGGTTAGGGGTTGATGTTGGTTCTACGACAGTTAAGTTGCTAATTCTCAATCAGCAGGAGGAGATTGTCTATCAAAAATATACTAGACACTTTTCTGATATAAAAAATACTGTCATTACTATGTTCCAGGAGGCTAAGGAAGTCCTCCACAATAAGCAAGTTGCTATTACAGTTACTGGTTCAGGCGGGATCAGCATCTCTGAAAAATTAGAGGTGCCCTTTATTCAAGAAGTAATAGCTTCTACTAATGCAGTAAAAAAGATGTTGCCTACTACAGATGTAGCAGTAGAATTGGGAGGTGAGGATGCTAAAATTACTTACTTTGGTGGCTCAGTGGAGCAGAGAATGAATGGTACTTGTGCTGGAGGCACTGGTGCTTTTATTGATCAGATGGCTTCTTTATTACAGACAGATATAGCTGGGTTAAATGAATTAGCCAAACAGGCAGAGAATCTGTATCCTATTGCCTCTCGTTGTGGAGTGTTTGCTAAATCAGATGTCCAATCTTTATTAAATGATGGAGTGGCCCAAGAAGATATTGCTCTTTCTATTTTACAAGCTGTTGTTAACCAGACGATTAGTGGGTTGGCCCAGGGGCGACCAATTAGAGGTGATATAGCATTATTAGGTGGGCCCCTGCATTTTATTCCTCAATTACGGGAAAGGTTTAGTGCGACTCTTGATTTAGATGATAGTCAAGTATTGCTTCCTGAGCAAGCGCAATATTTTGTGGCCTTAGGTGCTGCTTTAGAGAACCAACAAGAAGAGATTTATCAGGCTCAAGAGTTATATCACAAGCTACCTAGGATTCATAAAATCAAAGTTTCTGCTAGAGAAAAGTTGGCCCCTTTATTTGCTACTACAGAAGAATATAAGGAGTTTAAACAACGACATGCCCAGTATGAAGTAGAAAAAGCTGACTTAGCAGAGTATCAAGGGCCGGCTTATCTAGGGCTTGATGTAGGATCTACAACAACAAAACTAGCTTTAATTAGTAAGGCAGGTAAATTGTTATATTCTGATTATAGAAATAACCAAGGGGATCCCTTAGGCTCTACTATTAAAATTATTAAAAACTTATATGAAGAGTTGAGTTCTGATATAGAGATTGCTAATTCAGCAGTTACTGGTTACGGAGAACAATTAATTAAATCGGCCCTTAAGATAGATATTGGAGAAGTAGAGACAGTAGCCCACTATAAAGCAGCACAGTCTTTTTTATCTGAAGTTGATTTCATTTTGGATATTGGGGGCCAAGATATGAAGTGCCTGGAGATCAAAGATGGTGTTATTGATTCGATTATGTTAAATGAAGCCTGTTCTTCAGGGTGTGGTTCCTTTATTGAAACCTTTGCCCAGTCTCTACAGTTGGATATAGCAGAATTTGCTCAACTTGGTGTTGAAGCTGATAATCCAATTGATCTAGGGAGTCGCTGTACTGTTTTTATGAATTCTAAGGTTAAACAAGCGCAAAAGGAAGGGGCTAATATTAGTGATATTTCCGCTGGGTTAGCCATTTCTGTGATTAAAAATGCTTTATTTAAAGTGATTGGGTTTAGAAATAGTGAAGAATTAGGAACTAATATTGTTGTTCAAGGGGGTACCTTTTATAATGATGCTGTCTTGCGGGCATTAGAGCAGATAATAGATCAAGAAGTTCTTCGCCCAGATATTGCTGGGATTATGGGGGCCTTTGGAGCAGCTTTAATTGCCCACCAGCGAACTGATATTAAAGAACAATCAAGTCTGTTAACTGTTCAAGAATTAGCAGAATTTGAGGTTAGTACCTCACAAACTCACTGTGGTAAGTGTAGTAATAACTGTCTGCTGACTATTAAACGATTCTCTGGTAGTCGTCAATTTATCTCTGGTAATCGGTGTAGCAAGGGAGCAGAAATTGAAGCCCAAGAGCAAGAAGTACCTAACTTATTTCGGTATAAGTATAATCGTTTATTTAGCTATCAACCTTTAGAGATGAGGGCAGCTACTAGAGGTAGGATTGGTCTACCTCGAGTTTTGAATCTGTATGAGGATTATCCTTTTTGGTTTACTTTCTTTACTGAATTAGGCTATCGGGTGATTTTATCTAGTCCTTCCTCGAAAGAGCTTTATAAGCAGGGGATGGAGACTATTCCTTCCGAGTCAGTCTGCTATCCTGCTAAGTTGGCCCATGGTCATATTGTGGATTTAATTAACCAGGGAGTAGAAAAGATTTTTTATCCTTGTATTCCCTATAATAGCCAGGAAAACCAAGCAGGAGCTAATAACTATAACTGTCCAATAGTTACTTCTTATCCAGAGACTTTAAGTACTAATATTGAAAAAATAAAAGAGGAAGAGATTACTTTTTATCATCCCTTTTTACCTTTAGATAATCGAGATAGATTAATCAGTCGATTGGCTACAGAATTAGCAGCAGAAGAAATCCCTTATTCTGAGTTAGTTGCAGCAGTAGATAAGGCCTACGTAGAATTAAATAATTATCTAGCTGATGTACGTCAGAAAGGAGAGGAAGTATTAGATTATCTCGAGCAGACTAATCAGTCCGCAATTGTATTAGCTGGCAGACCTTATCATCTTGATCCAGAGATTAACCATGGGATCCCCGAACTGATTACTTCTTTAGGCTTGCCTGTAATTTCTGAGGATGCTATTTGTCATCTGACTGATATAGAAAGACCACTGCGAGTTATAAATCAATGGGTTTATCATTCACGTTTATATGCAGCAGCTACTTATGTAGCACAGCAAGATAATTTAGAATTGATCCAACTTAACTCCTTTGGATGTGGTTTAGATGCTGTAACTATCGATCAGGTAGAGGAGATTTTACAACGTCATGAAAAAATTTATACTTTATTAAAAATAGATGAGATTAGTAATTTAGGAGCAGCCCGAATTAGAATTCGTTCTTTATTAGCAGCTATGCAAGAAAGAGATAAACAAGACTTTACCTCTCAGAAAGTAGAAGAACCTAGGGAGAGAGTAATCTTTACCACAGAAATGAAGCAAGAACATACTATTTTAGCTCCTCAATTATCGCCAATTCATTTTCAATTTTTAGAGACAGCTTTCCAAAAGGCAGGATATGATTTTAAAGTATTACCTGCAGTAGATAAAGAAGCTATTGATCAAGGTCTTAAGTATGTTAACAATGATGCTTGTTACCCTTCCATTATAGTGGTTGGTCAGTTATTAAAGGCTTTACAATCTGGTAGGTATGATTTAGATAAGACATCAGTAATTATTTCTCAAACAGGAGGGGGCTGTAGAGCTACTAACTATATTGCTTTTATTAGAAAAGCATTACAGGATGCAGGCTTAGAAGATATACCAGTTATTTCGTTAAATGGATTAGGTTTAGAAGAAAATCCTGGGTTTAATATTACTATTTCCCTACTGGATGATCTAGCTAAAGGAATGGTTTATGGAGATCTTTTAATGAAGGTATTATATAAAGTACGACCTTATGAACAAATAGCTGGTTCGGCTAATGATTTGTATCAAACATGGGTAACTAAGTGTCAAAATTCACTGCTTGAGGGCGGAAGAAGGGAGTTTAAAAATAACATTAGCAATCTAGTACAAGACTTTGCTGAATTAGATTTAAAGCAAGATCTAGTTAAACCAAAAGTGGGGTTAGTAGGAGAGATTTTAGTCAAGTTTCATCCAACAGCTAATAATAATCTTGTTGATTTTCTAGAAGCAGAGGGAGCAGAAGTAGTAGTGCCTGACTTATTTGATTTCTTTCTTTATCCACTTTACAATGCCCAAGAAAAGTATCAGAAATTATCTGGTAGTTGGTTGCAGATGATTGGTGGGAAACTAGGTATTAAAGCACTTGAGTTTTTTTATAGGCGTCATATGAAAGCGGCTTTGCAAAAGAGTAATCGCTTCACAGCGCCTAAATCAATTTATGAATTAGCTAAAGGAGCTAAAGATCATCTTTCGTTAGGTAATCATACTGGTGAAGGTTGGTTTCTAACTGGAGAAATGGTTGAATTAATTGAAAGTGGAGTTAAGAATATACTCTGCCTGCAACCATTTGCTTGTTTGCCTAATCATATTATAGGGAAGGGTATGATTAAGGAAATCAGGAATTCCTATTCAGATGTTAATATTAAACCAATTGATTATGATCCAGGAGCTAGTGAGGTAAATCAATTAAATCGGATTAAATTAATGTTATCTGTAGCATTTAAGAAATTAGATTAGTTTACAATTTAGTTGCGTCTGTCCCCTAGCACTCTTCTTTTGAATATTAATTTTCCTTGTCACAGATTTTTTTTTACCACATAGAATGGAGTGAAGGGGGGGATAAAATGTTTTTAGATCTAGCAAATCAAAATATTATTCTACTAGGTTTATTAGCTAGTCTAGCAGCTGGTTTAGCTACAGGTGTAGGAGCTTTGCCTATCTTTTTTACGCGTAATATTTCTAAAAAAATATTAGATACTTCTTTAGGTTTTGCAGCTGGAGTTATGTTAGCTGCGACTTCGTTTAGTTTGATCATTCCAGCCATTGAAAAAGGAGGGGGCGGAGTTACTGGAGCTACTATAACTCTTTTTGGAATTTTGGTTGGAGGTGGATTTTTGGATATTGTAGATAAGTTTTTCCCCGATACTAACTTGTTATCTAATTCTGCTTCGACTACTGAAGATGTTAATTTAAGAAAGGTCTGGTTATTTGCTGTAGCAATAACTATACATAATTTTCCTGAGGGTTTAGCTGTCGGAGTAGGATTTGGAGATGGGGATATTTATAGTGGTTTAAGTTTGGCTATTGCTATTGGTTTACAAAATATACCAGAAGGGTTAGCGGTAGCTATTCCTTTTGTTCGGGAGAAGGTACAAGTCTGGAAAGCTTTTTTGATTGCTTTATTAAGTGGATTAGTAGAGCCTATTGGTGGTGTGTTAGGAGTTGGATTAGTTCAGATTTCTCGTCCTTTGTTGCCTTTTGCTTTAGCTTTTGCAGCTGGGGCTATGTTATTTGTGATTAATAATGAAATTATTCCTGAAGCTCAAAAAGATAGGGCCTCTAATTTATCTACTCATGCTATTTTAATAGGATTTGTAGTGATGATGTTTTTAGATAATGTTTTAGGATAAAAAAGACTTCCTTAAAAGGAAGTCTTTTTAAAATCTAAAGAAATGTTATTGGAGTTTATTAATTCCTATTTCTTTGTTGGCGAATTTTAAAAAGAGAAAGGGCAATGATATAATGATGAAACACAAATTAAAATAGATAAGGAGTGGAAAACATGGAACAAGCTACTTTTGCCGTTGGATGTTTTTGGGGTGTGCAAGCATTGTTTGACGAACTACAATCCCACTACATTAAATCGAGAAGGGCCAGATGTAGGCAGCCAATATAGATCAGCTATTTTTTATCATACTGAGCAACAGAAGAAAATAGCTATAGAATCCAAACAGGAATTAGCTGCTAGTGATAAATATAATAAGCCACTTGTTACCGAGATAGTACCAGCTAGTAAGTTTTATGAAGCAGAAGAATATCATCAAGACTACTTAAAGAAGAATCCAGGAGAGTGTCAGATATAACATCTTCAGATCAGGGTTAGAAAGAACAAGAAGATTGGAAAATTCCAATTTTCTTGTTCTTTAGTTATTTGTTAACTGTAGTCTGTGCCTAATAGTAATAAGATGAGAATTAAGAAGACAAGATAAGCACCATCATCATAGATGTCTCCATAATCTCCCATATGACCCCCCCTTAGGTGGTTTTTGGGACTAAAGCTTAGTTTTAATGCTTTCCTAATAGTAACAAGATTAAAACTAAGAAAACAATAAACTCTATATCTTTATGACCACCAGGCATCTTTGCCACCTCCTTTTTGTATATAATATGAATTGAATTTATTTTTTGTTAAAGATAGTTTCTATTAAATTTTAGTCTGGATGAATTAAATAAACTCTATTTAGGTTACAATAATAGAAACTACTATTATAGGTGAGCTAATATGTTAAATAAATTTAAGGATTTTCAAAAGAAAAGAATGGAGATTTTTCGGGAACTAGTCAAGCGAGGTTGGGAGGAGAATTTAAGTAATCATAATTTGGAGCAGTTGGCCCAGGAGATTAAGGAAAAATATAACTATCAAACAGAGGATATCTCTTTTATTAAAGACCATATCAGAGTAGCTTTAGGTTTGGATTCTACAGCTGAAGATACTTTTTCCAATGAAGTAACTCAGGCAATCAAGCGTGATCGAGTAGAAGAGCCAGTAGTAACTAAAATAGAAGGAGTCTGTGAAGAATGTGGTAGACAATTTAGCACAAGTGATTGTCAAGAAGCATGTAAGTATGAAGCTCAAATGTACCAGCGAACTGAAGGTCCACTTATTGTTAATAATAAGTGTTTAAGTTGTGGTAACTGTGTAACTAGTTGTTCCTTTGGTGCTTTAGCAGATAAGATAGAATTTGTCCCACTGTTAGAGGAACTAAAAGATGATAGTACTGAAGTATATGCTACAGTAGCTCCTTCGATAGTAGGCCAGTTTGGAGCTGATGTTACTATGGGCCAACTGAGAACTGCTCTTAAGTTATTAGGTTTTAAGGATATGATAGAAGTAGCTTTATTTGCTGATATTTTGACTATTAAAGAGGCTTTTGAGTTTAATGATTTAGTTAAGGAACAAGATGATTTCTTTTTAACTAGTTGCTGTTGTCCAGTCTGGATTAATTTAGTTAAGCAGAATTATCCTGATTTATTTGCTAATATGTCACCTTCTTTATCACCAATGGTTGCTTCAGGTAGGCTACTAAAGGAGTTATATCCTGAGGCTAAGGTTGTCTTTATTGGCCCATGTATAGCTAAAAAATCTGAAGCTAAGGAAGAAAAATTTGCTGCTGATATTGATTTTGTTCTTACTTACCAGGAGTTAGAGGAAATATTTAAGGCGGTGGAGATAGGTTTAGCTGATTTACCTGCCGATCAGAAAGACCAAGCTTCCTTTGCTGGTCGCGTCTACGCTAGAACTGGAGGGGTCAGTTTTTCAGTTAAGACAGTAGTTAATAGAATTGCTCCCCGGAGGTTGATTAAATTTGATGCGCAACGAGTTGACGGGGTAGTTGAGTGTAAAGAAATTCTGGATACTTTAGCAAAGGGGGAAGAAATAACAGCTAACTTTATAGAAGGAATGGGTTGTGAAGGAGGATGTGTAGGTGGTCCTAGGACTAATATTGAAGTTGATCAAGCTACTAAATTAGTTAACGACTACGGAGAGGATTCTTTAATTATGACTCCATTTGATAATCTAAATCTGATTAAGATATTTGAAGAATTAGGGATAGATGATATAGAGGCAGTAGCAGGAGAGACTAGGATAGCTGAATTATTAACTAGATAAGTTTTTTACTTATTCTCTACAGTTTATTGTAGAGAATATTTTATTGGATCAATAATTCAACAGCAAATTCATAATTTGAAACTAGTATAAATAATGATTACTTATGGAGGTGAAAGGGTGAAACTAGAACAAATTGGAATTACTACTGATTGGTTTGCTGTAGGATTAGCTTTGGTTTTGGCTTTATTAGTTAAGTCTGGTTTAGTAGCTAATATTCCGTGGTAAAGGAGGGTTTTGATGTCGACTCAAGAACAGGAATTAGCCGGGAGACTAGCAGTAAGTAAGAAGTTGAAGTCAATGTTAGCTAAGCTACCAGGGGTCCTATTATTATTTGTCGTAGGTTATCTATCGAAGGTAATAGCTGGTTATATCCCTCATATTGAGTATGTCTTGATTTGTATTTTATTAGGGATGATAATTAGTAATACTATTCAACTGCCTGAGATTTTTCTACCAGGAATTGATACTTATGAATTATGGTTGAAGTTAGGGATTGTTTTATTAGGGGCTAGGTTAGTACTTCAGAATGTCTTGCAGATAGGTTTAGTAGGAATCATGTTAGTGATTTTAGAAATTATTGTTTCAGTTGCTACTGTCAAGTGGTTGGCTGCTAAATTTGGTTTGAGTGATAAACTAAGTAGTCTATTAGGTATTGGAGTTGGAGTTTGTGGTGTATCAGCTATTATTGGGGCAACAGGGGCTATTGATGCTGATGAAGAAGAGGCCAGTCTAGCAATTGCTACTATTTTGATTTTTGGAGCAGTAATGGTTTTTTTATATCCTTTGTTAGGTGAGTTAATTGGCTTATCTCATCAGGCCTTTGGTTTTTGGTCTGGTTTAGCAGTGGATAATACAGCTGAGTCATTAGCTACTGGTTTTGCTTTTTCTGAACAGGCAGGCCAGATAGCTACAATTACCAAATTATCCCGGAATGCTTTAATGGGAGTTGTAGTTTTAGGGTTTGCTCTTTATTATGCCCAGCAAGGTGTTACTGAGCAGGTAGAACACAAGGGCAAATTTATCTGGGAGCGATTCCCTAAATTCTTATTAGGCTTTTTATTAATGTCTTTATTAGCTACTGTAGGTTTCTTTAGTAGTCAGCAGATTACTAATTTTAAGCACCTTTATAAATGGGTCTTTATGTTGTCTTTTGTAGGAGTTGGATTTAGGACTCAGTTTTCTAAAATGAAACAGACAGGGTTAAAGCCGTTTTTCGTAGGTCTAGGAGCTGAGTTAGCAGTTAGTGTCTTTACTTTAATAGCTGTATTATTGATTATTTAAGTCAGGTATCTAGAGCCTGGCTTTTTTTATCTTTAACTGTTATAATGAAAGTTGTTAATAAGTTTATAAGTGAGAGGAGCCGATGTACAATGAATCAAGAAAGAAGTTGGTCGCTTTTTTTACTAGGTCAAATAGTAGTTAGTTTAGGTATTGTATTGATTATTAAGGCTGAATTAGGAGCTTCACCATGGACAGTATTTCATATTGGTTTAACTCAATATTTTCCTTTACGAGTAGGACAAGCAGGACAGCTAACTGGTGTAGTAGTTGTGGGAATTAGTTTCGTAGTAGCTAGAGTAAAACCTAGCCTAGCAACAGTTATGAATATTATTATAGTAGGTTTTTTAATTGATTTTTTGGTACCTATAATTCCTGAACCTGAATTATTATTCTTCCGTTCTTTATATTTATTAGGTGGTATTTTAGTCTTTGGTAGTGGGGCAGGGACTTATATTTCAGCTCAATGTGGAACAGGTCCCCGAGATAGTCTAATGATGGCTTTGGATAAGAAGTTGGATTTTCAGTTAGGACTGATTAGAAATGGGATTGAATTAACAGCTTTAGCAATTGGTTATTTATTAGGTGGTCCAGTAGGAATTGGGACTATTTGTACTGCTCTAGGAGTTGGCCCAGTAGTGGAATTTTCTTTACAAGTGATGAATAAGTTATTTAATAATTCTCCTCTACCAGCTAGTAATAAGTCAAGTTAGATAGAATAATTGTAGGAAGTTCCAGCTTGACGGGGAAAGAGTATATTATTAAATAAGTTAGCTATTATATTGTAGATATAGCTAAGGAGGAGTTGAGAAAATTCTAAATTATATTAAATATAAAATTATAATTTTAGTTATAGCAATTAGTATTGTAGTAACTATTAGTTTACTTAGTTTGTCTTCTTTGTTAGCAACTGATACTTTAGAAGGATTAATGATTGACCAAGGCCAACAAAGGGCTACTTTTGCGGCTCGTCGAATAAAGAATCGGTTACAGGAGCAAAAGCAAGAATTAAAAGTTTATGCTCATACGCCTGTTATCCAGACTGAAGATTGGTTGCAAAGAAGAGATTATTTACAACAGGAATTAGCTACTAGAGCCCAAGAATATGATTCCTTCTTTATTGCTGATCAACAAGGAGATTATAGCACAACTAGACTAGGTAGAGTAGGGACTATGCAAGATAAAAAATATTTTATTCAAGCTAAGCAAGGACAAACTTATTTATCGCAACCTACTTTATCCCCGTTGACTGAAGAACCAATTATGATAATCACTACTCCTCTGCAAAATAAACAACAGGAGATAATAGGAGTTTTAGGAGCAATAACAAAACTCGATGAATTTGCAGATTATGTTAGTCAGTTTAAAATGGATTATTTTGATTCCTATTCTTATATTATTGATAGTCAGGGTCAGATCATAGCTCATCCAGACAAAAGTTTAATTCTGTCCGAGAATATTTATCAACCATCTAATAAAATAGATTCTAAATTAGCTACAGCTGTTAAAGATCAATCGGCAGGGGTTATTACATATTCAACAGAGAATAGTACTAGTTATATCTTTTATCAGACAATCCCTGGTATTAGAGATTGGAAACTTATGTTAGAGATACCTGGTGATTATCTGAACCAACCTTTGATTGTAGTCAACAAGAGACTATGGTTAATAGGAGTAGTAGCTATTATAGTAGTTATTTTATTAAGTAGTGTAGGAGCTAAACAGATTGCTGATCCTATCAGTAGATTACAAGAAAAATTTGCTCAAGCTGCTAAAGGAGATTTAACAGTTAGAGCGGATATAGATTCTGCTGATGAATTTGGTGCTATGGCAGATAGTTTTAACTATATGATGGACAAGATTAATCAATTAACTCACAAAGATTTGTTAACAGATCTGTTAAATTTAAGCCATTTTCAAGATAGTTTAAGTTTGGATTTAAAAAAATAAATGTTAATAATAATTTAGTTTTATTTGCGCTAGGAATTGATGATTTTAAGACCATCAATGATAATTTTGGTCATCAGATGGGAGATAAAGTATTACAGTGTTTAGCGCAGCGATTACAGAAAAAATTAAATCAACAAGTGGTATTAGCCCGATTCAGTGATGAATTTTTTCTTTATTTTAAAGATTTAGAGACTAAAGATGAACATGAAATTATTGAATTAGGCCAACAAATTTTACAAAAAGTTAGTCAACCCTATGCTATAGATGGAGAAGTAATTTATATTACTGCTAGTTTAGGGATTGCTATTTATCCGGAAGCTGGTACTGATAGTGAACTGCTGATTAAGAATGCTAGTCTGGCGATGCATCTAGTTAAGAATAGAAATGGTAATGGAGTCCAGATTTATTCTGGTGATATGAAAGATAAGCTATCAACTCGAATGAAGTTAGAAGTCCAATTAAAAGGAGCCTTAAAAAAAGACCAATTTTTTCTTCATTATCAGCCTCTATATAGTGCTCAAAGAGAAGAAATTGTCGGTGTAGAAGCCTTAATTAGATGGCAACACCCTATTAAAGGATTGATTTCTCCTGATAAATTCATTCCAGTAGCAGAAAAAAGTGGTATAATTGTCGATATCGGAAACTGGGTTTTAAAGCGTGCTTGCCAACAGCTTAAAAAGTGGCATCAGTTAGGTTATGATGAGTTATATATATCTGTTAATATTGCTCCCCAACAATTTAATAGCAAAGATTTTGTTTCTAAGGTGGAGCATGTGTTAGAAGAGGCAGGTTTAGCTAGTCAATATCTGGAGCTAGAGATTACAGAACGGGCTACAATGGAGGATATAGAATATACAATTGAAGTGTTAAATAAATTAAGAGAGTTAGGAGTCAGAATAGCGATTGATGACTTTGGGACTGGCTATTCTTCGTTAAGTTATCTAAAAGAATTTGCGCTTACCACTTTAAAGATTGATCGGTCCTTTATTATGGAGTTAACAACAGATAATAAAGGTAGTGCTATTGCAGAAACAATTATTATGATGGGGCATAATCTTGATTTAACTGTTACTGCTGAAGGAGTAGAAACAGCAGGCCAATTACAGTTTTTACAACGAGAAGATTGTGATGTCTTACAAGGTTACTTTTTTACTTCTCCTGTCAATGGTAATGACTTATTACAGTTATTGATGGATGATTAACCTAAGTTGTATAGCTTACAGAAGTATGTTATAGTAGTTGATAGAGAAATAAGTATGATCAACTGAAAAATTCCCTGTTAATAGCAGGGGTTTTTTATTGGAGTGATAAGTTATTATTGATTTAAAACAGGAATATTAATTATTAACTTGAAGAATAATATTGATAAGCAAATTCAATTTAGCAGTTTAGGGACTAGGAGGCATAATCATGGAAGGCAAGTTAAATAAGGAAACAATAAAGAAAGGATTAGAGTTGTCCTTACTAGTTAGTGTTTTAGCGCTAGGAGGATTAGTTTTATTTACTATAAATGAAGAAACTATCAGTAAATTATTAAGTGTTAATACTTTTTATTTGTTTTTAGCCCTAATTATTAGTTGTCTGATGTGGGGGTTAGGCGGGTTAAGAATTAAATTAATCTCTGATGCTGTAGGGGAAGAATTATCTTTAAGTAAGGCAGTTAAGATTTTTTTAGTTGGAGCTTTTGTCTCTAATGTAACTCCTTTTGCTTCTGGAGGGGGGCCAGCTCAAGTTTTTTTATTACATAAAGATGGTTTCTCTCTAGGAAAGTCAACGACTGTTATTGTAATCCAGTTTGTATTGCGGTTGATGTTTTTTGGGCTAGTTGCTCCAGTATTATTTATAGTATTTAGGGATCTGATTAATCCGGGCTTAATTCCGGCCCAAGTATTTAATCTAGCTATTGGAGCTGCTTTGCTGATTTCAGTAGTAATGGTCTATTTTATCTGGCAACCGAAAAAGATAAAAACTATAGTGGCTAAACTAAAAGCTTTACCTTTTTTTAAACCATTGTTAAAATATGAAAGAATAAAGAAGTTAGTCAATAGATTATACCACGAAGTAGAAGAATTTCATGATAGTTTATGGCAGTTAACTAAGTATAGAAAAAGTAGTTTGGTCTGGGCTGGAGTCTCTACTATTTGTTACTGGGTATTATTTTTTGTTATTGCTCCAGTTATTTTATTAGGATTAGGAGCTGAGCCTTTCTTTTTACGCTCCTTTGTGATGCAGACAATCTTTTTTTTGATTTTACCTTATATTCCTACTCCTGGTGGTAGTGGAGTGGCTGAGTTAGGATTTGCTTCTTTATTTTCTAGTTTTGTACCAGCTGGGTTAGTAGGGTTGTTATCTTTAGTCTGGAGGTTTATAACTTTTTATTTAGTTTTGATTTTAGGCGGGCTTATTTTATTACGTATTTTGGCTAAATCAGCTGTAGGTTCGCATAGTTAAGGAGGATATAATGGAGTATGTAGCTGTAGTAATAGATTTACCAGTGGAACAAGTTGATCGCACCTTTACTTATCATGTGCCAGATAGATTACAGAGTGAGCTAGAGATTGGGAGGCAAGTAGTTGTTCCTTTTGGACCGCGCAAGATCACTGGCTATATAGTTGGAGAGGTAGCTGAAGTTGATTTTACTACCAAAGAAATAGGCAAGGTGACTAGTTCTCTGCCTTTGTTTGACCAGGAATTATTAGAGTTAGCAGAATGGATGGCTGATTACTACCAGTGTTATTTGATTTCTGCTTTAAAAGCAATTATACCTAGCGGTAATCAAAAAATTAAAACCAAACGGGTGGTGGAGTTGGCCCAATCAGTGGTTGAAACTAAAGATATTGTGCAGGATTTAAAGGGGAAAGCTCCAAAACAGGCAGCTATTTTATCTTATTTGATAGACCATCCTACTAGTCAATTGATTGCTACTAGATTAGCTAGCCAGGTAGATACTGGCTCGGGGACTGTCCGTAGATTGGCTGATAAAGACCTAGTGGAGTATAATACTCTTGAAGTAGAACGTAACCCTTATCAAGATATAGAATTTGATCCTACGACTCCTCTAACTCCTAGTCCGGCTCAGAAGGAAGCTTTAGCTACCATTAATGAGGCTATTAATGATTCTACAGCCGCTACTTATTTACTACATGGGGTTACTGGTAGCGGTAAGACTGAAGTTTATCTTCAAGCTATTGCTAAGGTGTTGGATCAAGGCCAAGAAGCAATTGTATTAATTCCCGAGATATCATTAACTCCGCAGACTATTGCTCGCTTTAAAGCACGCTTTGGTAATCAGGTAGCTGTCCTACATAGTCAATTATCTACAGGAGAGCGGTTTGATGAGTGGCGGAGAATTAAACAAGGTAGAGCTAAAATAGCTATTGGAGCTCGGTCAGCTATCTTTGCTCCCTTTAGCAATCTGGGTATAATTGTCATTGATGAAGAGCATGAAACAACTTATAAACAAGAAGACCACCCGAAATATCACGCCCGCAAAGTAGCTGAGAAAAGAGCTCAGTTAAATGAAGCGGTGACTATTTTAGGAACAGCTACTCCTTCTTTGGAGTCCTATTATCAAGCTCAAGAAGGAAATTATAAGTTGTTGGAGTTACCGACTAGGATTGATGATCGGCCCTTGCCCGAGGTAGAAGTAGTTGATATGCGGGAAGAATTAAAGGCCGGGAATAGACAGATGGTAAGTCGTAAGTTAGCTCAGGGGATAGAAGATAGATTGGCTCAAGAAGAACAAGTGATTATCTTTCTCAATCGGCGTGGTTTTTCTACTTTTGTTCAGTGTCGAGAGTGTGGTTATGTACTAGAGTGTGATCACTGTGATGTTTCTTTAACTTATTATTCTGCTAATGAGACATTACGGTGTAATTATTGTGATCAGTCACAGACAATGCCTGATCTATGTCCGGATTGTGGCAGTAGTTATATTAAACAATTTGGAGTTGGAACAGAAAAGGTAGAACGAGCTTTACAGCAAAGATTTTCCTCGGCTGAAGTAGCTAGAATGGATCGGGATACTACTACTCAGAAAGGAGCCTACAGAGAAATTTTATCTTCCTTTGCTCAAGGGGAAATAGATATATTAGTAGGTACTCAAATGGTAGCTAAAGGACATGATTATCCTAATGTTACTCTGGTAGGAGTTATTACAGCAGATACAGCGCTTAATTTGCCGGATTTTAGGTCTAGTGAGCGGACTTTTCAGTTGTTGGCCCAGGTTGCAGGTAGAACTGGTCGGGGAGCTAAAGGAGGGGGAGTAATAATTCAAAGTTATACTCCTGAACACTATAGTATTCAACAGGCTAAAGAACATAATTACCAAGGATTTTATAAGCAAGAGATTGAATTTAGATCGGAAATGGAGTATCCGCCCTTTACCCATTTGATTAATCTAATTGTTAGTGATCAAGAGGAAGAAAAAACTATCAAAGTAGCCCAACGGCTAGGAAAGATTATTACTAGTCAGCTAGCTGAACTAAATAACGAAGAAGTTCAACTTTTAGGCCCAGTCCAAGCTCCTTTAACTAAGATTAGAGGAGAGTATAGATGGCAGTTATTACTAAAGGGGGCCAACTTAGATAGTTTAAGAAAACTTAATCAAGAAGCACTAGCTGAGCTAGAAGAGCTTGATAATTGCAAAAGTGTGCAAGTAAGTATTGATATAGACCCCTTAGGAGTGCTATAATTTAATTGATAGCTGATAATTATTAATTTAGGGTAGGGGGATTGATTTATATTATATACGGAGGTGTTAGCTAGTATGTCAATGTTAAATGTTAGAGAAGTTGGTGACCCTGTATTACGAACTACAGCCCAGCCAGTTGCTGAAGTTACTAATAAAACAAGAAATTTGTTAGATAATATGGCCGAGACTATGTATGAATCAGATGGAGTAGGTTTGGCTGCTCCGCAGGTAGGTATCTCTAAATCCATTATTGTGATTGATATAGGTAAGGGATTAATTGAATTAATCAATCCGGAAATTGTAGAGAAATCTGAGAAAACATATATTGACGAGGAAGGTTGCTTGAGCATTCCTGAGCAAACAGGTCAAGTGGAACGAGCCTTTTCTGTTAAGGTAGAGGCGTTAGATAGAACTGGTGAGCAGTTTGAAATAGAAGGAAAAGGTTTATTAGCTAGAGCTTTACAACATGAAATTGATCATTTAAAAGGTAAATTATTTATAGATAAGACAGTATAAACAATTGAGAATGTACAATTGACAATTTAAAATATATAATTTAAAAATCAAGTTAAGAATTTATTATTGAAATTACTTAATGATTGTCAATTGTAAATTAGTTATTGGGAGGGATAAGATGGATATTGTATTTATGGGAACTCCTGATTTTGCTGTGCCTTGTTTAGAAGCATTATGTCAGGCAGAGTTTGTTAATGTAGTAGGAGTGGTTAGCCAACCAGATAGAAAAAAAGGAAGAGGACAGAAAAAACAACCGACTCCAGTTAAAGAGACAGCTTTAGAATCTGATATAGAGGTTTTTCAGCCGGAAAAGATTACTTCTGAAACAGGAGTTGAGCAGTTAAATGATTGGGCTCCTGATTTGATAGTTGTTGTGGCTTATGGTCAGATTTTAGGTAGTGAAGTACTTGATGTGCCTCCTAAGGGGTGTGTTAATGTGCATGCTTCTTTATTGCCTAAGTACCGTGGAGCTGCTCCAATTCATCGAGCTATTGTCAATGGAGACCAGAAGACAGGAATTACTACTATGTATATGGATGAAGGTATGGATACGGGCGATATGATTCTCAAAGAAGAAGTGGATATTACAGCTGAAGATACAGTAGGTAGTCTACATGATAAGTTAGCTCAGCTAGGAGCTGATTTATTAATAACAACTATTGATCAGATCGCAGCTGGAACTGCCCCTCGAATTCCCCAGGATGATGAGCAAGCTACTTATGCACCTAAGATTGATAAAGCAGAAGGGGAAGTGGATTGGAGTGAAGATGCTACAACAATCTGGAATTTAATTCGTGGTTTTAATCCTTGGCCTGGGACTTATACCTATCTTGAAGGCCAACGAATGAAGTTATGGTCTTCTCAAGTCCATCAGGCAGAGACTAAGCCAGAGGATAAACCAGGTACTATTTTACAAGCAGATACTGATTTAGGGATTGTAGTCCAAACAGGTCAAGGCCAATTATTACTGACAGAAATCCAGCCTGCTGGTAAACAGCAGATGGCTGCTAGCGATTATCTGTTAGGACATGATTTAGAACCAGGAACTAGGTTAGGAAATTAAGCTATGGAGCAGTCCAGTCGATTATTTATTAGTTTATTATTATTAACTCTAACTGTAGTAGGAGTTTTAGTCAGTGGTATTTGGTATCTTAACTTTTTTGGGTTTAATTTATTAAGTCAAGCTGTATTATTAACCTTAGGATTCGTTATTTCAGGAATAGGATTGGTTTTAGTTTTAGGTGTGTTAGGGATTTGGTTAACGAGTCAACGTGGTAAGCCAGTACCAGCTTTAGTGGTTCCTACCAAATTAGTTATTTCTTACTTTTTACCTGTTATAATCCAGTTAGGAGCAATAATAGGTTTTGAGAAGGAGGAGGTTATGTCCTCCTTTATTAAGGTAGGAAATCAGCTAGTGGATCCCGAAGAAATTGATGTTACACCTGATGAAGTATTAATCTTGACTCCACATTGTATTCAGTGGTCAGAATGTAGTCACCGGGTAACTAGTGACTTGGATAATTGTCAACATTGTGGTCAATGTCAGGTACAGGATTTAATTGATTTAACAGAGGAATATGGGATTAATTTAGCTATTGCTACTGGTGGCACTCTAGCTCGGAAGATTATTAAAGAAAAGCGACCTAAAGTAATTATTGCTATTGCTTGCGAACGAGATTTGAGCAGTGGGATTAAGGATGTTTATCCTTTACCAGTAGTAGGTGTGGTTAATCTGCGTCCGAATGGTCCTTGCTTTAATACTAAGGTTGAATTGGATAAGATTGAAACAGCTATTGAAGAGATATTGGCTTAGTGATTGATAATTGACAATGTACAAGGGTTATAAAGGTTGTTTTGGAATTAGTTTTTAGTTATTTGAATTGAACTGTAAATTGTAAATTATAAACTGTAAACTACTAAAAAACGGGGTGATATTATGGTTCCCTTCTTTTTTGATCCGACAATGATTGTGTTACTGCCCTTTATTTTATTTACTTTTTATGCTCAATATAAGGTAAAGGCTACATTTAATAAATATTTATCTGTCCCAACTAAGATAGGTAAGACAGGAGCTGAGATTGCTAGAGAGTTATTACAGCAACAAGGAGTTAGAGATGTAACAATAGAACAGACTGATGGTGAATTATCTGATCACTATGATCCTCGGTCTAAGACATTGCGTCTATCACCAGATGTCTTTAGCGGTGATTCGTTAGCTGCTATTGGGGTAGCAGCTCACGAAACAGGCCATGCAATCCAGCATGCTACTGCCTACAAACCACTTAGTTTAAGACATTCTTTATTTCCAGTAGCTAATTTTGGGTCTCGTTTTGGGCCAATGTTAGCAGTATTTGGGTTTATCTTCTTTAGGTCTCAGCTGTTAATTGGGTTAGGAATTTTGTTTTTTATTGGTGCTGTTTTATTTCAGGTTATAACTTTGCCTGTTGAGTTTAATGCTAGTAGTAGGGCCTTAAAACTATTACAAAGATATAACTTTTTAGATCGAGAAGAGGCTAAAGGTACTAAAAAAGTACTCAATGCTGCTGCTTTGACTTATGTAGCTGCTACTTTAGTATCTATTGGTCATTTGCTGCGCTTACTAATGATGTTTGGTATGGCAGATGATAGCTAATGTATCTATTGTTATTGTTTTTGTTTCCTATTTTTTTATTAGTCTTGCTGATTCCCTATAAATTTACCATTGATTCGATTATTACTTTATTACACGCTCCACAACAAATTATTGCTATAGCTACTAATCCTGATTTGAGGCGTAATCACGCTTTAGAACACGCTACAATCAATGTCTTAGAGGAAAAATATGGTTGTAAAAATCTATCAGGTTGGGCCCAAGAGGATGGTTTTTATATTAGTGGGGTCTTTAATGCAGCAGTTATTGAAGAAGCTGCTGAGGAGGGGTTATTTCGACTCCAACAAGGAGAGCAGGATTTAGTTGTGCATAAAAGATGTGGTACTAGTTTAAGCATGGCTAATATTTTATCTGCTCTTATCTTTTTCACTTTATTATTTATAACTAAAACTTTTAGCTTATTTAATGTTGTGATTGCTTTATTGCTAGCTAATTTTTTAGGTCCCTCATTAGGAGTCTGGGTCCAGAAAAAGTTTACTACTTCAGCCCAAGTAGCAGGAATGGTTATTGCAGGGATTAATCAGGACAATTATGCTAATTCTGTATTCAATAGATTTGCTAATCAAAAAATATTCGTATCTACTAAAAACTTACGAGTTTATGGAGGCTAGTTATGGAGAGAGCACGTTCTGTAGCTTTAGAGGCAATTTATCGGATTAACGAAGAAGAAGCTTATTCTAATTTAGTAATTAATGAATTATTAGGTAAAACAAATTTAGACCAACGAGATCGAAATTTAGTTACTCAGTTAGTTTATGGGGCAACTAGATGGCGGAATAGTCTAGATTGGGTAATTAATCAATTTGCTAATCGGAAGGTAGAAAAGATGACTCCCTGGGTGCGAAATGCTTTACGGTTAGGTGTATATCAGATTAATCATTTGGATCGGATTCCTGCCCCGGTAGCCTGTAATGAGACAGTAGAGGTGGCTAAGGAGTATTGTAATCCAGGAGCAATTAAATTCTTAAATGGTATTTTGAGAAATATCATTAGAAATTTAGAGGAGCTTGAGTATCCTGCTTTAGATGAGCAACCAGTCCAGCATTTGCGCTATAAGTATTCTTATCCACAATGGTTGTTAGAACGATGGCGTAAATATTATGGAATTGAAAAGACTATTGCTATTTGCCAACAATTGAATCAGATACCATCATTAGTGATCAGGACTAATACTTTAAAAAAATCTCGCGAAGAATTATTAGCTAATTTAGAAGAAGAAGAAGTTACAGCTGAGCTAATTCCAGAAGTAGCTGAGGCTATTAAGTTAATTGATTATTCCTCTATTAGTAATTTGGCTGCTTTTCAAGCGGGAGACTTTATAGTCCAGGGCCTTAGTTCTATCTTAGCAGGTCATATTTTAGAGCCTACAGGAGATGAGTTAGTGATTGATTTATGTAGTGCTCCTGGGGGAAAGACGACTCATCTAGCCCAGTTGATGGATAATCAAGGTCAGCTTAAGGCAGTAGAACTCCATCAGCATAAAGTTAACTTAATTAAAGAGAATTGTGAGCGTTTAGGAATTAATAACGTCGAATTTCACTCTGCTGATGGACGAGAGATTTCTTTTACTGACCAAGCTGATAAGATATTAGTTGATGCTCCTTGTTCAGGATTAGGAATTATGGCCAATAAGCCCGAAATCAGATGGCAGAAAAAACCGCAAGATTTACAACAGTTACAAGAATTACAGTTAGAATTATTGGCTAATGCCAGTTCCTTGCTAAAATCGGGAGGAGAGTTATTGTATACTGTTTGTACTTTTACTCCTGAAGAGACTACTGAAGTAATTACTCAGTTTTTAGAAGCTGAGTCAGACTTTAGAGTAGTTGATTTACAAGAACAAGCGACTGCTTATGGATTAGAAGCTGCTTATCAGGATGGTTATTTACGGATACTACCTGACTCGAGTTTATGGGAAGGCTTCTTTTTGGCTAAGTTAGTGAAAGAGTAAGCAATGATTGGTTATTAGTCGTGGGCTATGTGCTATGAGTTAATTAAAATAAGTAAGATTTGGCACATAGCACATGACACACAGCAGATGACAGACGACTATTATTGATAAAGGAAGGATAGTGATGAGCAAGAAAATAGATCTCATAGGTAAGAACCTAACAGAATTAGAAGCATTAGTGGAGGAATTAGGCCAAGCAAGTTTTAGGGCGCAACAATTATTTAGTTGGTTATATGATAAACAAGTAACTGATTTTTCAGAAATGAGTAATTTAGCCCAAGAGTTACGAAGTAAGTTACAACAGAGGGCTAAAATTAGCAGATTAGAGGTTATAGCCCAGCAAGAAGCTACTGATGGGACTGAAAAGTATCTTTTTGCTTTAGAAGATGGTAAGCGAATAGAAACAGTTTACTTACCAGCAGATAATAGACATACTCTTTGTGTTTCTACTCAGGTTGGTTGTGCTATGGGTTGTGAATTCTGTGCTACTGGATTACAAGGATTAACTCGAGACTTAACAGCAGGAGAGATAATCAATCAGATTTTAACTATAGAACAGATTACAGAAACTAGGATTACTAATGTAGTCTTTATGGGGATGGGGGAACCACTAGCTAATTATGAACAAGTTCTTAAGGCAGTTCGATTGATTAATCATGATCAAGGATTGAATATTGGAATGCGAAAGATAACTTTATCGACTTGTGGTCTAGTCCCTGAAATAAAGAGATTAGCCCAAGAGGAGTTACAACTTACTTTAGCTATCTCACTTCATGCCCCTAATAATGAATTGCGAAGCGAGATGATGCCTATTAATGACCGGTATCCTCTTGAGGAATTATTAAGAGCTTGTCGCTATTATATCGAACAAACAGGTCGGAGAATAACTTTTGAGTATGCTTTAGTAGCGGGAACTAATGACTCTCTTCAACATGCTAGGCAATTAAGTGATTTGTTGGCTGGGATGTTGGCCCACGTTAATTTAATTCCTATAAACCAAGTTGCGGAGACTGGTTATAAAGGTTCGGACAGAGAAAGAATTAATAATTTTAAAGCAGAATTGACTAGTAGAAATATACCCGTTAGTATGCGAGTGGAGCGCGGTACTGATATTGAAGCAGCTTGTGGGCAACTGCAGTCTAAGGAGGACTAATGATGAAGTTAGCAGCTAAGTTGGCCCGGAAAGTAAAAGGTTTTTTTGGGGCCAACGAACAAGAGTCCCTACTTGATAGGATAGTAACTAAGATTGCAACTGAAATGAAGTCTAAATCCCGGCGAGGAAAGCAGGGAGCTTATGTTCCCGATTATTATCAAATATATCTTCGACCTTCTGAATTGGAATTAGTTGATCAGCAGCTAAAGAAGGAAATTAAGCTGCTTATAGAAGAGAGAATAATTGACCACCAGTTTGATTTAAGGAATGAGTTACAATTGAAATTTGAGGTAACAACTGAGATTTCTACTCCTTATATCACTAGCGATTTTAGACTTGAGTTAGGGACTGAAAATAGAGTTATTACCCAAGAGACTAAAATGTTTCAGGGGGTTAAAGATAGAAGAGATTCAGACCAAGAGATAAATTCTACTATTCAAGTTACACCTGTAAGTAAAAATCAAGCTTATCTTAAATTATTAGGAACAGATAAAATAGAAGCTTCTTTTCAGCTTAAGTCAATAGAAACTAATATTGGCCGGCAATCTAGTAATGAAATAGTGATTTCTGATCCAAGTGTTTCTCGAGTCCACGCTCAGATTATTAACAAGAAATATTATTATTTAATTCGTGACTTAAATAGTACAAATGGAGTAGTGGTCAATGGAAAATTTGTTACAGAAAAGCAGTTAGCTAATCAGGATCAGATCAGATTAGGTGAAGCAGTCTTAAAGTTTTGTTATAAAGAATAATATAGACTAAAGACAGCCTTTAAGCGAGGTGAAAATATGGATTATGCAGTAAGATCAGATCAAGGTCAAGTCAGGGAAGAGAACCAAGATGATTGTTTAGTTGATATTAATCAGAATGGATTGGATATTCTGGTTGTAGCTGATGGAATGGGTGGTCATAATGGGGGAGCTAAAGCAAGTTCTTTAGCTGTGCAAACAGTAACCAATTATGAGTTTACTGGTCTGAACTTAGTAGAGGAAGTTGAGGAGTGTATTAAGCTAGCTAATTCAGAAATTTTACAGCAAGCCCAGCAAAATAGTATTTATCAGGGAATGGGTACCACTCTAACTTTAGCTGTGGTTAAAGACAAGCAAGTAACTATTGGTCATATTGGTGATAGTAGAGCTTATTTATATCAGCAAGATCAGTTACGACAGCTTACTGATGATCATTCTTATGCTGGGAAATTGTTAAGGCAAGGTGTAATTAATGCTCAAGAGGCTGCTAAACATCCTAAACGGAATTTATTGACTAGAGCTTTAGGAATTAGAGAGGAAATTGAAGTGGATAGTATGACTTTGGAGCTAACCAATCAGGAGTTGCTTTTCTTTTGTTCTGATGGAGTCACTGAAATGTTATCCGAAGCTGAATTAACAAAGATTATAGAACAACAGATGAAGATCGAGGATAAGGTGGATCAAATAATTAAGCAGGCTAATCAAGCTGGAGGACATGATAATATAACTGCTTTACTTTATCAATCTGATTAAGCTAGTAAAAATTTATAGTTGCTGGTTATGTTGTGATAGATTCTCTGGTATACTAATCACATAACAGGTAGCTTGAGTTCTGGGGTGACAGGGATGATTGGAAGAGTTCTCAATGATAGATATGAATTAATAGAAAAGATTGGTGCTGGGGGCATGGCTATAGTTTATTTAGGCAAAGATAGATTGTTAGATCGTAGAGTAGCTATTAAAATTTTACAGCCACAGTTCGTTGATAACGAGAAGGCAGTTGCTAGATTTGATCACGAAGCTAAAGCTATAGCTAGTCTATCCCATCCTAATATTGTTAATATTTTTGATATAGGCCAGGAGGATAACCTGCATTATATAGTCATGGAGTATATTACTGGCCAGGATTTAAAGGAAGTATTAAACAAAGAGAAGCCATTACAGCTTAGCCGTGCTCTGGAAATTGCCCAGGGAGCTTGCCGAGCTTTGATTAAAGCGCATCGGAATAATATTGTTCATTGTGATGTTAAGCCTCATAATATTTTATTAACTGCTGGAGATAATGTTAAAGTAACTGACTTTGGGATTGCTCAAGCAGTAACTAATGCTACTTTAAATCAGACTAATTCCATTTTAGGATCGGCTCCTTATTTGTCTCCTGAACAAGCAGCTGGAGAAAAGGTAAGTACTAAGTCTGATATTTATTCGCTAGGAATAGTTTTATATGAGCTAGTAACTGGTGAGTTACCTTTTAGTGGTCAAAATTCTGTTTCGATAGCTTTAAAGCATATGGAAGAAGACCCTATTTCGCCGCGGGATAAGATTCCTACTTTACCCCTTGAGTTAGAGAAGATTATTTTACAGGCTATTGCTAAAGAACCAGCAGAAAGATATAATTCAGTTGCTGAGATGTTACGTGATCTTAAGGAAGTGACTGCTAGTTTGCAAGCTGAAAAAGAAACATCCAATCAGGAAACAATGGTAATATCTAGATCTGATTTTAATCAAAATCAAGCAGAAGAGACAACTAAAAAATTGAAAAGTGATCTAGAGGATGATACAATAGTGACATCAAATCAGGAAGCAAAGAATAGTAACCGCAGTTTAGTATGGGGATTAGGTATTGTAGGATTAATAATTGTTGTTTTATTAGGAGCAGGCTACTATTTTTTAGTGGATTATTTGACTGTACCAGAAGTAAAGGTGCCTAAAGTTATTGAACAGGATTTAGAGACTGCTAAACAGAGTTTAAGTCAACAGAATTTAGCGTTGGAAGTACGGCAGAAAAGTTATAATAATCAAGTGCAAGAGGGGCATGTGGTATCTCAGAGTCCTAAGTCTGGGGAAGTAGTCAAAATAAATCGGGTTATAGAAGTTGATGTTAGTAAAGGAGCTAAATTAGTAGAGGTTCCTGATTTAAGAGAGAAAACACTTAGAGAAGCTAGATTAGAATTAGATAAGCGAAAGTTAGTATTAAAAGAAGTAAAGAGGGTTTATAATGCTGAAGTACCAGAAGAGGAGATTATCTCCCAGACTCCTGAGCCCGAAAAAGAGGTTAAGTCTGAAACTGAAGTTAAATTGGTAGTCAGTAAAGGCGAACAACCTCAAGAAGTAACTGTTCCTAACTTAGTTGGCCTTAGACAAGAAGAAGGAACTAATGAATTACGGGAACGAAACTTAATTGTAGGTCAGATTATTAAAAAGCAAAGTTTGAATTATCGGCAGGGACAAATTATTGCGCAACAGCCTACAGCAAACCAGGAATTAGCAGAAGGATCGACTGTTAAATTGATTATCAGTAAAGGGATTAGAAACCCTTATGATGCTCCTGTCCGAACTTCAACTGTTAAGACTTATATTTCGCCGGGGAAAGAAAGAGAAGTAAAGATTGTAGTTAAGGATGATAATGGGCGTCGGATTGTCTACCAGCAAGTCCATCAGCCTGAGGATAAAGTAGAACAGAAAATAGTAACTGTAGGTTCAGCTACTATTAAAGTATATATTGATGGTCGATTAAATATTGAGAAAAAGATCTAGTACAGAAGAAAGGAGAGTGATCATGCAACAAGGGAGAGTACTACGAGCTCAGGGGGGCTACTTTTTTGTTCATCATAGTGCTCAAGATAAAGTCTACCAGTCGAAAATCAGAGGTAGATTACAGCAAGATGATATTGAAGTGATAGCAGGGGATCAGGTTAAATTTAGTATTTTAACTGATGGTACAGCTGTTATAGAGCAACGGTTGGCCCGTGATAATTCCCTATTTCGTCCTCCTATAGCTAATGTAGACCACATAGTAGTAGTTGTTGCTGTTTGTAATCCTAAGTTGAACTTTAAATTACTGGATAAATTATTAATTCTAGCTCAAGCAGCAAAATTAAAAATTACTATTTGTGTTAATAAAGTTGATTTAGGGGATTTAAAAAAAGCTAAAGAAATGATGCAACCATATCAGAGCCTTGACTATGACCTTGTGTATACTAGTGTTGCAGAAAAGATAGGTTTAGAAGATTTACAGAGACAACTCCAAAATAGAGTTTCCGTTTTTGCAGGTTCATCAGGAGTTGGTAAATCCAGTTTACTAAATGCTCTTCAACCTGGATTCGAATTGCGAACAGGACAGGTTAGTGCCAAGACTAAACAAGGACGACATACTACTCGTCGAGTTGAATTACTTCCGTTAGACTTTGGAGGCTGGGTAGCAGACACTCCAGGTTTTAATGTGTTAGATATATCTTTTATTGGTTCTCGGGAGCTACAGTATTTTTTTCCTGAGATGAAGGAGTATCTTCACCAGTGTAAATTTTCTTCTTGTTCTCATAGCCATGAACCAGAGTGTGCAGTTAAAGAAGCAGTAGCAGATGGTCAGATTGCTCAACATCGTTATGATCACTATCTAGAATTTTTGGCTACAATAAAGAAAGAAGAAGCACAAGATTGGAGGAGATAAGATGATTAAGATAGCCCCGTCTATTTTAGCAGCAGATTTTAGTCAATTAGAGTCAGAGATTGCTACAGTTAAAGCAGCTGAATATCTACATCTTGATGTGATGGATGGTCATTTTGTGCCTAATATTACTATTGGCCCGTTAGTTATAGAGTCGATTAGAGATAAAACTGATCATACTTTGGATGTTCATCTAATGATAGAGGATCCGGATAGATATATTCCAGACTTTGCTGAGGTTGGAGCAGATATTATAACTGTTCATGCTGAAGCTTGTCCGCATTTACATAGAACAGTCCAAAATATTAAACAACAAGGAGCTAAAGCAGCAGTAGCATTGAATCCAGCTACTCCTTTAACTTCTATTCAACCTATATTACCGGAATTGGATATGGTATTATTAATGACTGTTAATCCTGGATTTGGAGGACAGTCTTTTATTCCAGAGGTATTATCTAAAATTGCCTCGTTAAAAGATATAATCGAGCAACGTAATTTAGAACTTGATATTCAAGTCGATGGTGGTGTTAAACCAGAGACTACAGCAATTGATGCTATAGAAGCTGGAGCTAATATTTTAGTAGCTGGTTCTGCTGTTTTTGGTGCTACTAACAGAGAACAAGCTATTGCTGATTTTAAAGATGCTGCAAATAAAATTTGAATTCTTGCTGAATAAATTATATAATATAATTGTCTACAATTTAATATTAGTAAGTAGTACTTTCTTCGGGAACAGGTGGGATTCCTAACCGGCGGTAACAACCCGCGAGCGAATAGCTGATCTGGTGTAATTCCAGAGTCGACAGTAATAGTCTGGCAGGGAGGAGAGAGAAATAAGATGAATTATACCTGATTTAGGTTCCTGAAGGATTAACTTTAGGAGCCTTTTTTTATTTTTGAGGAGGGATGATATGACTAAAGAAGAATATATGCAGCAAGCTATAGAATTGGCCAGGAGAGCAACTGGTAGAACAAGCCCTAATCCACTAGTAGGGGCTGTAATTGTTAAAAATGGGGAAATAATAAGCCAAGGCTATCATCATTATGCTGGTGGAGCTCATGCTGAAGTGAATGCTTTACAAAAGGCAGGGCCAACTGCTCAAGGAGCTACCATGTATGTTACTCTTGAACCTTGTACTCATCACGGTAAGACTCCTCCTTGCACAGAAGCAATTATAGCTAGTGGAATTAAACGAGTAGTGATAGCAATGAAAGATCCCAACCCTCAAGTAGCAGGTGAAGGAATTAAGCAACTACAAGAGGCTGGTATTGCAGTGGAGGTAGGTGTTTTGGCAGAACAGGCTAGAGAATTAAATGAGGTTTTTATTAAGTATATTACTACTCAACAACCTTTCGTTCTGCTGAAAAATGCTGTAACCTTAGATGGTAAGATAGCTACTAAGACTGGAGATTCTAAATGGATTACTGGTCCAGAATCTCGGCAACTAGTTCATAATTTACGAGATCAAGTGGATGCTATTTTAGTAGGGGTTGGGACTGTATTAGCAGATGATCCAAGGCTTACTACTCGTCTGCCGGATAGAGAAGGAGAGGATCCCATTAGAATTATCTTAGATAGTAAATTAGAAACGCCTTGTAATGCTAATGTAATCAATCAAGAGTCAGCTGCTAACACAATAATTGCTACTACTAGTCAAGCCGCTAGGGAAAAAAAAGAGTTATTAACTCAAGCAGGAGCTGATATTATTGAGGTGGGGTCTAGTGAAGTTGACCTAAATTTGTTGTTGGATAAATTAGGAGAGCAAGAGATTACTAGTTTACTAGTAGAAGGAGGAAGTCAAGTTAATACTTCCTTCTGGGAAGCTGAATTAGTTGATAAGTTATATTATTTTATTGCTCCTAAGATTATTGGGGGCAGAGAAGCTGTGTCAGTAGTCAGTGGTACTGGAGTAGAGCAGATTAAAGAAGGAATTAAACTGACAGATAAAGATGTCAGTTTAAGTGGAGAAGATATTTTAGTAGTTGGGTATCCAGAGTATAATTAAAAGATTTAGAAATTATAAAGAATCAGGTTGTGAATTGGTTGTTAGGCGCTTTAAGCAGACGGTAGACAGCTGATAGATTGGGGGTGTAACTATGTTTACGGGAATTGTAGAGGAATTAGGGGAAGTAACTCGGATTAAGCGAGGCAGTAAATCGATTGAATTAGTAATTGCTGCTGATAAGATACTAGAAGATATTCAACTTGGAGATAGTATTGCCACTAATGGAGTCTGTTTAACAGTTACAGAGTTTAATGAACAACAATTTAGTGTAGATGTAATGCCGGAAACAATGCGCAAGTCTAGTTTAGGCGATTTAAAGGTAGGAGATAATGTTAATTTGGAACGAGCGTTACAAGTTGGTGATAGATTAGGTGGTCATTTAGTTTCTGGTCATATTGATGGGGTAGGGGAAATTGTAGGTTATACTAAAGAAGATAATGCATTGCTGGTAACTATTAAGCCTGAGGCTGAATTATTAAAATATGTAATTCCTAAGGGCTCAATAGCAATAGATGGTATTAGTTTAACTATTGCTCAACTAGAAGAACCTACTTTTGCGGTATCTATAATTCCTCATACTGCTCAGGTGACTGTGTTAGGTAATAAGGATGTAGGGGATCAAGTTAATTTAGAGGCGGATATGATTGGGAAGTATATAGAACGAATGATGAAGTTTACAACAGAAGATACTACTGAGGATATAGATGAGAGTTTATTAAGAGAAAAAGGTTTTTTATTAGCTTAAGTGAGGAGTGATAATATGGAATTTAATAACATTGAAGAAGCAATTGCTGATATTAAAAATGGTGAGATGGTTATTGTAGTAGATGATGAGGATCGAGAGAATGAAGGTGATTTGCTCTTAGCAGCAGAAAAAGTAACTCCCGAAAGTATTAATTTTATGGCTAGTTATGGTCGAGGATTAATCTGTACTCCAATGAAAAATAAGAGACTTAATCAGTTAGAATTAAATCAAATGGTAACAGATAATACTGATCCTCATGAAACTGCCTTTACAGTTTCAGTAGATTATAAAGAGACTACTACTGGTATCTCTGCTTTTGAACGTTGTGAGACAATTAAAGCTTTAATTGCTGATGATACACAACCAGCAGACTTAAATCGACCAGGACATATTTTTCCTCTGGCAGCTAAAAAAGGCGGCGTCCTAAGAAGAACTGGGCATACAGAGGCAGCTGTTGATTTGGCTAGATTAGCTGGTTTCAAACCAGCTGGTGTAATCTGTGAGATTATGTCTGATGATGGAACTATGGCTAGAGTTCCCGAGTTAATGGAGTTTGCTGCAGAACATGATCTTAAAATTATTACTATAGAAGATTTAATTGAGTATCGGATGAAGCAAGAAAATTTGGTTTATCCTATACCTGAAGTGGATTTCCCTAGTAAGTTTGGTCAATTTAGAGCTATAGGTTATGAGACCGAAGTTGATGATAAATGTCATGTAGCTATTATTAAAGGAGAAGTTAAAGATAAAGAGAATGTATTAGTTAGAGTTCATTCTGAGTGTTTGACTGGTGATGCTCTAGGTTCTTTAAGATGCGATTGTAGAGCTCAATTAGGACGTTCTTTAGAGCGGATTGAAGAGGAAGGAAGAGGAGTAGTGGTTTATATGCGCCAGGAAGGACGAGGGATAGGCTTAGCTAATAAATTAAAAGCTTATCAACTACAGGATGAAGGGCGAGATACTGTAGAAGCTAATGAAGAATTAGGTTTTGGTGATGATATGCGCGATTATGGTATTGGAGCGCAAATCTTATCTGATTTAGGATTGAGTAGTATTCGGTTAATGACTAACAATCCTCGGAAAATTGTAGGTTTAGAAGGATATGGACTAGAAGTAGTAAAGAGAGTTCCCCATCAGATAGAACCTAATGAAGTAAATAAAGATTATTTAGAAACTAAAAAGGACAAGTTAGGTCATATATTAGAAGGTAATTTTTAATAATTAAATTTAATTTAAAATGAGGAGGAATTAATAATGAATCATAATGTAGGAAAAGTTTATGAAGGTGATTTAGTAGGAGCAGATTTAAAATTTGGAATTGTATTAGGTAGATTCAATGAATTTATTTCTAGCAAGTTATTAACTGGGGCTTTGGATGCTTTAGATCGTCATGGAGTTAAAGAAGATGATGTTGAGGTGACTTGGGTACCAGGAGCCTTTGAAATTCCGTTAGTAGCTAAAAAGATGGCTGCTAGTGATCAATATGATGCTGTGATTTGTTTAGGAACAGTAATTCGGGGAGACACTCCTCATTTTGATTATGTATGTGCTGAAGCCTCAAAGGGCGTGGCTAAAGCTGGTTTTGAGACAGACTTACCTGTTATGTTTGGAATTATTACGACTGATACTATAGAACAGGCTATTGAGCGAGCTGGTACTAAAGCAGGTAATAAAGGTTGGGATGCTGCTGTAGGTGCTTTGGAAATGGCTAATTTAATGAGTGAATTAGAATAGTTTTTGTAGGTTGAAGGAGGAAGAGTATGAAAAATAAAGCAGAAGTTGAACAAATCTTAGATATTTTACAGGAAACCTATCCTGAACCAGAAACTAAATTAAATTATGATAATCCGTTCCAGTTATTAATAGCAGTTATTTTATCTGCTCAAACAACTGATAAGCAAGTTAATAATGTTACTCCAGACTTATTTGCAGCTTTTTCAACTCCTGAGGAGATTGCTCAATTGGAGCCAGAAGATTTAGAACCTTATATTAGAGGAGTTGGTTTATATCGTAATAAGAGTAAATATATTGTCCAGACTTGTCGTAAACTAGTTACTGACTTTGCTAGTCAAGTTCCGACCTCAAAAAAGGAGTTAATGGAGTTAACAGGTGTAGGGAGAAAAACAGCTAATGTAGTAGCTAGTTGTGCCTTTGGGAAAGATGCTATTGCAGTTGATACTCATGTGTTTAGAGTGGCTAAGAGGATTGGGCTGGCTAATAGTGACCAGGTAACAGAAGTAGAGGAGGAATTAATGGAGGTTATTCCCCAAGATTTGTGGTCACCAGCCCACCATTGGTTGATCTTTCATGGCCGAAATACTTGTAAAGCAAGAAGTCCTCAATGTGAAGAATGCCCAATTATTGAGTATTGTAATTATTATGAATAATTAAGCTAATTCTTCTACTGCAAAGATAAAACTTAATCTTTCAGCTACTACTTCATATAATTCCTCTGGAATTTCTTCGTTTAGTTCTAGTTTCAGTAGTATTTCAATTAGATCTTGGCTTCTTCAATATATATCATTTTCTTCAGCAATCTGAATAATTTTTCGTACTAGGTTTCCTCTTCTTTTGTCTATAACTTTAGGGGCTTGGTCTTGCTCTATATTGTATTGTAAAGCTATAGCCCCTTCTTTTTTTGTTCATTAGCACCTTTTAAATTGTAAAGTCAATCCTAGTTAGTTTAGTTTGTTGGTTGCTAGGATCATAATCTTTAAACAGATTAAAAAATTTAGGTTTCAGCGGTAGATCAAGTTTTTTAAGAGGAGTGCTACTTTAATTTTAGTTGGAGATTACTAGATGTTGAATCGGCTGTCTAGTTTATAAGAATTCAGTTATATCTTCAAAGAATGGGAGATGCAGAGGCAGATTATTTTTAAGTAGTTCAGTAGCTATTAATTTATTATGTTTAGTTGTATCTAAGGATAAATTGTCTAATAAGTCAGAAATAGTTAAGGACTTAGTTGTAATCTGATCTATTTTTTTGGAAATTGGGTTTGACATTTTATTGTTGTCTAAGTTATACTGTTTTAGTGTCGATGTTTTGTTAATTTCCATATTAGTCACTCCTTATAGCTATGCTATATATTTATATTCTTGGTTGTAATTGATAAACTTGTTTGTGTGGTATAGATAAAATAGTTAAAAATAGATTAATAAAAGTAATTTCTGGATTGTATTTATTAGGGGTTGATATATATGTTAGCAGTAGTTAATGAATATCAGAAGACTAAGGGTAGTGATAAGGATATGAAAAACTTACTAATTTCTGTAGGATGTTTAGTAATTGAGAATTATGCTCAAATTATTGTACAGTATAATAATCAATTAAATTCTAAATTAAAGCGACAATTAACTTTATTAGTTAACAATTTGCAAATTTGCTCTCAATTACAAAGTCGGATTTCTGGGTTAGAAGAAGGAATTAGTGAATCTGAAGTGGAGTTATCCAATTTATCTCCTGAAGCAAGTGATAAACGAGAAGAAATTATTAATCGGAAGGAAAGATTAACTAATTCTTTAAATCGTAAACAAGATAAATTATCACAATTAAATCAAGAAAACGTAAACTTTTTGCTTAAAATAGGCAGAGGCTTTTATGAAGAGAGATTATTACAGGATGATGAAGAATTCAGTAAGTTGTACAAGCAATTAGATTTTTTACAAGATAAGTCCTGTACGCAAGAAGAGATTAAACAGGAAGATTTTGATATTAATGTTTTAAATTTGAGTAATTTATTACCGGTATAATTTAATGTTAGGAGGATCCAAATGTTATTTTCTGGTCAGTCTCAATTAGATTTATTTGCTAATCAACCAGAAAACAAGTTAAGAAGTCTAACTGAGGTTAAAGAAGTAGCACTTAATTGTCAGCGATGCAGTTTAAGAGAAGGTTGTACTCAAGTTGTTTTTGGTACTGGGAACCAAGAAGCTGATTTGATGTTTATAGGTGAGGGGCCTGGTAGAGATGAGGATCGACAAGGAGTTCCTTTTGTAGGACAGGCAGGGCAATTATTAAATAAAATATTACAGGCAGCTGAAATAGATAGAGAAGAAGTCTATATTAGTAATATTATTAAGTGTCGTCCTCCAGAGAATAGAACTCCTCAACAAGAAGAGATGCAGGCTTGTCTGTGGATTTTGGCTCAAGAAATACAATTTGTTAATCCCAAATTAATTGTTCCTTTAGGTTCAACTGCATTACGAGGTTTATTAGATCCTAATGGTAGTATCACTAGACAGAGAGGTACTTGGGTACAAGAAAAGGGAAAGTACTTTTTACCTACCTTTCATCCGGCTGCTTTATTACATGATACAAGTAAGAAGAAACCTGTTTGGAAGGACTTTTTAAAGATAAAGAAAGCTTATAATAAATATTTGCGTTTAAAGTCAGAAGGAAAAAAAGTATAAGCTTTAGTGAATAATATTTGTTTTTTTAAGTAAACTATTTAATGTTTAGTTTTAAAAATGATTTTATTCTTGACAGTAAACAATTGGTTTGTTAAACTAATAATTGCGCTTGAGAGGAAAGA